>JAGRLQ010000014.1 GCA_020441735.1 Nitratireductor sp. | reverse complement strand
GCAGCCGAGGTCCATCTTTCGCCGTCGCCCTGCCTTCGCCGGTTGCGCAACCTTGAGGCGGAGGGCGCGATCCGCGGTTATTCGGCAGATGTGGATGCCGCACGCTATGGCCTGCCGGTGACGGTTTTCGTCCGCATCAAGCTCGAGCGTCACAATCAGGAGGATGTGGGGCACTTTGAAAGCCGGGTTAGGGCCATGGATGAGGTGCTGGAATGCCATGTGATGACCGGGCAGATGGATTATCTGTTGCGGGTCCTGGTCTCGGGCCTTGACGACTATGAGAAGTTCATTCGCAATCGCATCCATCCGATTGGCTGTATCGCCTCGATCGATACGAGCTTCGTTTACAGCACCGTCAAGAAAACGGCACTGTTTCCGAAAGTGGATTGAGGGCGGGAGGCCGTCGGCGTCTAACCGGAAACGCGCAGCACTACCGCAAGGCTTGGCACGGTTGCCTGTTCGCCTGGCATCGAGACATACGGTTCGGTCTGCTCGACAACCGAGATCAGGTCTGTTTCTTCCAGCGCGTTGATCTTGGCACTGAATTCCTGCTGCCACAGCGTGATCTTTACCGTCAGGACGATGACACCGCCGGGTGCGCAGATGCGGACGAGTTCATCAAGGCCCTCCGGTCCGACATGGCCGGTGGTGAAAACGCCGGCGGAAATGATGCCGGCGAACTGGCCGTTTTCAAACGGCAGCGGCTGGCCCAGGGCGCCTTCGTGCAATTGCGTGTAGATGTTTTTAGAGGCTGCGACGGCGAGCATGCCTGTGGAGATGTCGAGGGCCTCTACCTCACCGTAGCCGATGATGTCGAGCCATTCTCCGACGAGGCCCGTACCCGCACCAGCATCCAGTACCGGGCTTGCGCCTTTCGGCATGTGGCGGGCAAACAGGGCAAGGCAGATGCTGGGGTGCCGGTAACCGGCCTTCGCCATTTCGGCGTCATAGGTTTTGGCCCAATCATCATAAAGGCTGGCGACTTCTTGTGGCGTCTTTGCGCTATATGCCGCGCCGAGTGCGCCCTCATGTCCGTTTTCCGCCATCGTGCAACTCCCGGAATCCTGCCGATGCCTGAAGGCGTCGACGTCAAAAAGGATGGATAATTCATTTCGCGGTTTCTGTCGAAAGGAGAATTGTTTTAACCTTGGAAGTTCGCAGACGAGGGAATGGAGGCAAGTGCATATGACCGGACAAATCGATCCCGAACTGAGTGCGGCCATCGAGCGGGTGCCCGAACTTGCGGGCCATGACGGGCAGGTGGAGCGTCTGGGCGGGCTGACGAACCGGGTCTTCCGGCTTGGTGAATACTGCGTGCGGCTGCCGGGGGAGGGTACCGAGGAATATATCGATCGGGCCAATGAAGCCGTAGCGGCAAAGGAGGCTGCGCGTGCCGGTGTCAGTCCGGAAGTCATTTATGCCGATGCCGAAAGCGGTGTCATGGTAACGCGTTTCATCGAGGGCACGGTGACAATGAGCCCGGAGAGTTTTGCCAGCCGCGCCGGCTCGCCGGCACGCGCCGGAAAGGCATTTGCGAAGCTGCATGCGTCAGGCGCGGTATTTCCCTTCCGTTTCGAACTGTTTTCGATGATCGACGAATACCTCGCCGTGCTGTCGACCAAGGATGTGAAGCTGCCGGAAGGCTATCACGACGTTGTAAAGGAGGCGGAAGGCGTGCGTGCCGCGCTCAACGCCCATCCTGCCGCGCTGGCACCCTGCCATTGCGACCCGCTATGTGAGAACTTTCTCGATACCGGTGAGACGATGTGGATTGTCGACTGGGAGTATTCCGGCATGAATGATCCGCTCTGGGATCTTGGTGACCTTTCGGTCGAAGGCGGCTTTAACCCGGATCAGGATGCCGAGATGATGGAAGCCTATTTCAACCGTGCGCCATCGCCGGCGGAGCAGGGCAGGATGGTCATCTACAAGGCGATGTGCGATCTGCTGTGGACGCTTTGGGGCCTGATCCAGGTTGCCAACGATAATCCGGTGGATGATTTCCAGGCCTATGCCGATACTCGGTTCGCCCGCTGCAAGGCGCTGATGGCGGACGAAGTCTTTGCCGGCCATGTTGCAGCGGTCAGGCAGGGCTGAAACTGCCGCAGGTCAGTCCCTGACAACGAAGTGCCTTGAGCCGGCCTCTTCCAGCCGGTGGCAGATCTCTTCCGGCGGATCTTCGTCGCAGACCAGCAAATCCACGCCGTCGAACCCGCAGACACGGACAAGCGCGGTGCGTGAGAACTTGCTTGAATCGGTCACCACGATGCGTTGCTGGCCGCAGCGCAGTACCTGGCGGGCAAACTCGGCTTCGGCAAGATGATGATCCATGAAGCCTGCTTCGGGATCGACTGCGGAAATCGAGATGATGGCATGCTTCACGGCAAAGCTGGCGACGAATTCGACAGCCGACCGGCCAAAGGCAGCGCCGTTGTCGCCGTGCAGTTCGCCGCCGGCCATGAAGACCGTGTTGCCGTTGACAGTCGCCAGCGTTCGGGCCACGTCCGATGAATTGGTGACAATGGTGAGTGAGGATTTCTTCAGCAGCTCGCGGGCGAGAAAGCTCGTCGTCGTGCCGGTATCCAGCATGACGCTGTCGCCGTCCTCGATGACTCCAGCCAGATAGGCGGCAAGCCGCCGCTTGGCCTCGGCATTCTCCCGCATGCGGCGCTCGAACGGCGCCTCGCTTGCCTGAAGCGAGGCGCGCACCGACCCGTGCACCTTGATCAGATCGCCGGTACGCGCCAGCGGCGCAACATCACGGCGGATGGTTTCGCGCGAAACACCGAACTGTGCTGCCAGCTCCGAAACGCGCAAACTGCCGCGAAGGCGAAGCTGCTGGATGATCTGTTCCTGCCGGGGTGACCGGTCCATGTGGCAATTTTCTCTCTTTTTGTGGCAATTCCAAATAAAACCAGCCAAATAAGGCAAGTTTCTCACATTCTGTATCAAAAAGCCACAAGAATTCCACAAACTGCATTGACTCGCCGGGAAGGAGGCCCTCACACTGCGCCAAGGCGGGCGGCAAGCCGAAGACACGGCATTGCGGATCAACAACGACCTGGCACAAGGAGGGACTTTCAACATGAGCATCAAGGCAATGGCCAAGGCTGCCGGACTGGTATCGGCACTGGCTCTGACAACCGCGTTGACCGCCGGCACGGCATGGGCCGAGCCTGAATCGAAAGATCCGATCAAGCTTACCCTGCACGACTGGACCGGCCAGCTGATCACCACGCAGATCATGGGCGAGGTGCTTAAGAAGGCCGGCTACAATATCGAATATGTACAGGCTGACTACATTGCCCAGTTTGCCGGGCTGAAAACCGGCGACCTGCATGTGGCCATGGAAATCTGGGAAACTACCGGCCGCGACGCCATGGACGAAGCAACTGCCACCGGCAATGTCGAAAACCTCGGCGAAACCGGCATGCAGGCCATCGAAGAGTGGTGGTATCCAAGCTACATGAAGGAGAAGTGCCCGGGACTTCCCAATTGGGAAGCACTCAAGGACGAGGCTTGCGCCGAGGCATTCTCAACCGCCGAAACAGCGCCCAACGGCCGCTATCTTGGCGGTCCGGTGACTTGGGGTGGCTACGATGACGAGCGGGTCGAGGCACTGGAACTGCCCTTCGAGGTGGTTCACGCCGGAACCGATGCAGCGCTTTTTGCCGAACTTGAATCAGCCTATCAGCGCCAGGCACCGATCATGCTGTGGGTCTACGCGCCGCACTGGGCGCCGGCGAAGTATGAAGGCGAATGGGTCGAGTTCCCGGCCTACACCAAGGAGTGCTACGAGGACGCCAGCTGGGGCAGCAATCCCGATGCCCAGTATGACTGCGGCAAGCCGCGCGGCCCGATCTGGAAAGTGGCATGGTCCGGTGTGAAGGAAAAATGGCCCGGCGCCCACAAGGCTATTCAGGCCTTCAATGTCGGCAATGACGAAATGGGGTCGATGATCACTGAAGTCGACCTCAACGGGAAGAAGCTTGAAGATGTTGTTGCTGACTGGATCAGCAGCAATGAAGGCCGCTGGTCAGGCTGGATCAACTGATCTCGTCCTAACCTTGTAGCGGCAATCGTCCGGTGGCCCATCGCCCCTGAGGCCGCCGGACGACAACGAAATAACCAACATGACGGTATCATCCGATCGTAGTGCCACGCTCAGCCTCAAGTCGGTGTGGAAGCTGTTTGGCGACGGCGCCGAAGCAGTCCTGCGCGAGGCAGGCGGTAATCCGCCGCCGGAAGTGCTGCGCGCCCATGCCATTATTCCCGCGGTCCGCAATGTGACGCTGGATGTGCATGAGGGCGAGTGCTTCGTCATCATGGGCTTGTCGGGTTCGGGAAAATCGACGCTGGTACGCTGCATGTCGCGCCTGATCGAACCGACGGCGGGCGAGATTCTCTTCCACGGAGAAAACCTGCTCGAGGCAACGCCGCAAAGGCTGATCGAAATCCGGCGCCACCAGATGGGTATGGTGTTTCAACACTTTGCCCTGCTGCCGCATCTCAATGTGTTGGCCAATGTGGCTTTTCCCCTCGAGGTACAGGGCATCGGCCGGGTAGAGCGCGAGGCGCGGGCTCGGGAAATGATCGAACTCGTCGGGCTTGGCGGGCGTGAGGGCTTCTATCCGCGTGAATTGTCGGGTGGTCAGCAACAGCGCGTCGGCATTGCCCGGTCGCTCGCCGTGGAGCCCGATGTCTGGTTTCTCGACGAACCGTTTTCGGCACTCGATCCCCTGATCCGGCGCGAGATGCAGGATGAGTTTATCCGTCTTCAGGCGGTGCTGAAAAAATCGATTGTCTTCATCACCCACGACTTCGACGAATCCATCCGGCTGGCAGACCGCATTGCCATCATGAAGGATGGCGCGGTCGTGCAGATTGGTTCGCCGGAGGACCTGCTGATGGCGCCCGCCGATGACTATGTGGCGGAGTTCACCCACAATGTGAGCAAGTCCAAGGTTGTGCGGGTTGCGAGCCTGATGAAGCCAACAGGCGCAAAATCACCCAAAGGCGGTTATGGCGGCGAGGTTCGCGAGGACGTCAGCGTTGCCGAAGCCGCTCCGCGTTTCGCAGGTTCGGGAAAACCGCTGAAAGTCGTCAATGGCGAGGGCAAGATTGTCGGCCGTCTCGAGCATTCCGATGTGGTCAAGCTCATGATGCAGGGCTGAGCGATGAACACGGCTGACCGCAGCATGACGATGGAACCGGCCGGGATGGCCTGGCTTAGGCTTACGCCTTTGCGCCTCGTCTGGCTGGTTGCCCTTTTGGCCGTGACGGCAGTCTGGATTGCCGGAAAGAATGTCTTTCCATGGGCCTTCACGGTTCCGCGCGAAATGCGCCTGCCGGCAAAGACCTTGGTGGGCGATGCCATGGACTGGCTGGTGGAGGAGGCCAATTTCGGCCTCTTCACCTTTGTCGAATTCACCCGTTTTGTGTCGCGGCTGGTGGAAATTCCCTACCAGTTCGCCCTCAGCCTGCTGTCGACCGGCTTCCTGCAGGGGCAGGGGTCGGATGCCGTGCAGATACTTCCGCCGGTCTCCTGGATTGCGGTGATCGCGGTACTGTCCCTGCTCGGCTTTTATGCCGGCGGCAGGCGGTTGGCCCTGCTTGTTGCCTGCTGTTTCGGTTTCATTGCCGCTTTCGGGCAGTGGGAAAACGCCATGGTTACGCTGGCCTCGATCCTGATCGCCGTGCCGCTTGGCGCTGCGGGCGGGCTATTGATGGGAATTGCGGCCTGGCGCTGGCGCGCCGTTGACATTGCCCTGCGGCCGCTTCTCGACCTGATGCAGACGGTTCCGGTCTTTGCCTATCTCGTGCCGATCCTCTTCCTGTTCGGTTTCGGGCCGACTGCGGCAATCATCGCCACCATCATTTACGCCATGCCGCCGATGACACGGATCACCGTGCTGGCGCTTCGCGGCGTGCCGCCGGAAGTCACCGATCTCGGCAACATGGTGGGCTGCACCCGGCGCCAGTTGATCTGGCGGGTGATGGTTCCCACCTCGATGCAAAGCCTGATGGTCGGGGTCAACCAGGTCATCATGCTGTCGCTGAACATGGTGATCATTGCTTCGATGATCGGTGCGGGCGGTCTCGGTTACGAGGTGCTTGCCGCCCTGCGCCGGCTTGATATCGGCGCCGGCATCGAGGCAGGTCTTGCCATTGTTGCACTCGCCATTGCCCTCGACCGGCTCTCGCAGGCGCTGGCGCGGCGGGCAACCGCCCAGCATCATGTGACGCAAGCGCCCAAAAGCCTGCTGGCTGCCCATCCCTATACGGCTGCTGCCGTTCTGCTGGTGATCGCGACGGGCATTATCGGTCTTGCCGTACCGGCCATACAGGCTTTTCCGGAAAGCTGGCAGGCTTCTACCGGCAACTTCTGGAACGAGGTCGTCAAGTGGATCAACGTCAATTACTTTGACCAGCTCGAGGCGCTGAAGAACGCACTGCTGCTCAACGTCATGATTCCCTTCAAGCGGTTCCTGCTCGGCCTGCCCTGGGTCGGCGTGGTTGGTCTTGTAGCACTTGCGGGCTGGAGCCTCGGCGGCTGGCGGCTGGCGCTGTTGACGGGCGTGCTGGCACTGCTGATCGCCGTTACCGGGCAATGGGCCAAGGCGATGGTTACGGTCTATCTGTGCGGCGCCTCGGTTGTCCTGGCCTGCCTGATCGGCATGCCCATCGGCATGGTAACGGCAGGCCATCCCAGACTGTGGCGTCTGGTGGAAGCGGTGATCGACACGCTGCAGACCTTGCCGTCCTTCGTCTATCTGATGCCGGCGGTCATGCTTTTCCGGGTGGGCGATTTCACCGCCATGCTGGCAGTCGTTGCCTATGCGATCTCGCCGGTCATCCGCTACACCGTGCTGGGCCTGCAGCGGGTGCCGGACAATCTGATCGAGGCCGGCAAGGCGTCAGGCTGCACGAACTGGCAGTTGATGACCAAGGTGAGGCTGAAGCTGGCACTGCCGGAGATCATGCTGGGTATCAACCAGACAGTGATGCTGGCGCTTTCCATGCTCGTCATCACCGCGCTGGTGGGGACTCGGGACCTTGGACAGGAAGTCTACATCGCGCTGACAAAGGCCGATACCGGGCGCGGCATTGTTGCCGGCCTTGCAGTCGCCTTCATCGCGATTATCGCTGACCGCCTGATTACCGCCGGTTCCCGCCGCTTGAGAGCTCGGCTGGGTCTGCAGGAGGAAGCAGGCGCATGAGCGAAAATCGGGACAGAATTGCCGCGCTTTCCTGCTGGAGCGGACCACTCGATATCGAGCCGCTGCATGGCGGCCTCTCCAACGAAAGCTACACGGTTGCCTGCGGCGGCGAAAAATACGTCGTGCGGTTCGGAACCGACTATCCTTTCCATCATGTGGTGCGCGAGCGGGAAGTGATGACAGCACGGGCAGCCCATGCAGCAGGCTTTGCGCCCGAAGTGGTGCATGCTGAGCCGGGCATCATGGTTTCCCGCTTTATCGACGGCCATACCTATGATGGCGAGGATGTGCGCCAGAACCGGGATGAGATCGCCAGCCTGATGCGGCGGTTTCATGCCAGCCTTCCGGCCCATGTTTCCGGCGCCGGGTTCATCTTCTGGGTATTTCACGTCATTCGCGACTATGCCCATACGCTCAAGAAAGGCAAAAGCCGTTTCGAGGGCGAACTGCCCCGCTATCTTGAACTGGCGGAGAAGCTGGAAGCCGTCCAGACACCGCTGCCGATCTGCTTCGGTCATCACGATCTGCTGCCGGCCAACTTCATTCATGACGGCACCCGGCTTTGGCTGATCGATTTTGAGTATGCCGGCTTCGGCACGGCGATGTTCGACCTGGCGGGAATCACCTCCAATGCCGGGTTCAGCGAGGCTGAGGCGGGCGAGTTGCTTGCGGCCTATTTCGAGGCCGCGCCGTCTGCTGCAATCCTGCAATCCCATGCTGCCATGCAATGCGCCTCCCTGTTGCGGGAGTCGATGTGGAGCATGGTTTCCGAACTTCATTTGAATGCGCCAGGCGTCGATTACGAGGCTTATACGGCAGAGAATCTGGAACGGCTTGCCGCCAGCCTTGAAGCCTATTCGGCCACCTACGGAAAGGTTTGAACCGCCATGTCCCAGCTTCCCGACAAGGCACAGATCGTTGTTATCGGCGGCGGCATCATCGGTTGCTCCACGGCCTATCATCTGGCGCGCGATCACAAGGCCGATGTGGTGTTGCTGGAGCAGGGCAAGCTCACCTCCGGTTCAACCTGGCATGCGGCAGGTCTTGTCGGACAACTGCGCTCGTCCGCCTCCATCACGCAGGTTCTGAAATACTCGGTCGATCTCTACAAGCGGCTCAAGGAAGAGACCGGCCTCGAGACCGGCTGGAAAATGACCGGCTGCCTGCGGCTTGCCTGCAATGAAGACCGCTGGACGGAATACAAGCGGCTGGCCACGACGGCGGGCAGTTTCGGCATGGAAATGCACTTGCTGTCGCCGGAGGAAGTGAAGGCGATGTGGCCGCTGATGGATGTGAGCGATCTGGTCGGAGCAAGTTTCCTGCCCACCGACGGCCAGGCAAGCCCCTCCGACATCACGCAGTCTCTCGCCAAGGGCGCGCGCATGCATGGCGCCAGGATTTTTGAGGGTGTGCGGGTTACCGGCTTTCAGATGAAGGATGGCCGCATCACCCATGTGGAAACGGAACAGGGTGCGATTGCCTGCGACAAGGTGGTCAACTGCGCCGGACAGTGGGCGCGCCAGGTCGGTGCCATGGCCGGCATCAATGTGCCGTTGCAGCCGGTCAAGCACCAGTACATCATTACTGAGAGCATTGCAGGCCTGACCTCTGACACAGCAACGGTGCGTGATCCCGATCGCCGGACCTATTTCAAGGAAGAAGTCGGCGGGTTGGTGATGGGCGGCTATGANNGACTGGTGATGGGCGGTTACGAGCCTGATCCCATCGCCTGGACGACGGGTGATGTTCCCGGCGATTTCGAGTTTCAGTTGTTCGAGGATGACTGGGATCATTTCGAGCAGCATCTGGAACAGGCCGTCGCCCGGGTGCCGGTGCTCGCCGAGACGGGCGTCAAGCAGATGATCAACGGGCCTGAGAGCTTTACGCCGGATGGCAACTTCATCCTCGGCGTGGCCCCGGAGTGTTCCAACCTTTATGTCGGTGCCGGGTTCAATGCTTTCGGCATTGCCTCCGGCGGTGGTGCGGGATGGGTGCTTGCCGAATGGGTCGTTTCGGGCGAAGCGCCGATGGACCTGTGGGTCGTCGATATCCTGCGCTTTTCCGGCATGCATCGCGACCGGGACTGGGTCTGCGAACGCACGCTTGAAGCCTATGGCAAGCACTATACCGTGGCCTTTCCCCATGAGGAATATGACAGCGGCAGGCCGCGCATCGTCTCGCCGCTTTATGAACGGCTGAAGAATCACCGCGCGGTGTTCGGCTCGAAACTGGGCTGGGAGCGTCCCAACTGGTTCGCCCCGCAGGGGATGGCTCCGGCGGATGTCTATTCCATGGGCAGGCAGAACTGGTTCGATGCGGTGGGCGAAGAGCACCGCGCCGTTCGCGAGGCAGCCGGCCTGTTCGATCAGTCGTCGTTTGCCAAGTTCGAACTTTCGGGGCCGGGCGCCGGTCAGGCGTTGGACTGGATATGCGCCAATCACGTCACCAAGCAACCGGGCAGGCTGACCTATACCCAGATGCTCAATTCGCGCGGCGGTATCGAATGCGATCTTACCGTTGCAAGGCTGACCGATGACCTGTTCTACCTCGTTACCGGAACGGGCTTCCGCAGCCATGATGCGGCCTGGATGCGCTCCCACATGCCGGAGGGGTGTCAGGCTGAGCTCAAGGACGTGACCGAGGACTGGGGCACGCTGTCACTGATGGGGCCAAAGGCGCGCGACATCCTAGCAGCGGTGAGCGATGCGGATGTCTCAAACGAGGCATTTCCGTTTGGCCATGTGCGGGAAATAGAAATTGCCGGTCACCGGATCCAGGCGCTCCGGGTTACCTATGTCGGTGAACTGGGGTGGGAACTGCACACGCCCATTGCCGGCACGGGGGACGTGTTCGATGCATTGATGGCGGCAGGCGCTCCATTTGGGCTAAAACCGGCAGGCTATCGAGCCATCGAAAGCCTGCGGCTTGAAAAAGGCTACCGGGCCTGGGGTTCGGACATCACGCCGAACGATTCTCCCTTCGAGGCAGGGCTCGGCTGGGCGGTGAAGCTCAGCCGCAACATCGATTTCATGGGCCGGGCCAGCGCCGAAGCAACCGCATCCAGGCCGCTGAAGAAACAGCTTGTCGGATTCACGGTCGACAATCCGGACACCATCCTGCTGGGCCGGGAGACCATTCTGCGCAATGGCGAATTCGCCGGCTATCTGACCAGCGGTGGCTTTGGCTATACCCTGGGCAAGCCGGTGGGCTACGGCTATCTGCGGAAGACAGACGGTATCGATGAGGAATGGATACGGTCCGGCGAGTACGAGCTGGTTGTTGCGGCCGAACGGGTTGCTGCCAAAATCCATCTGGAGCCAATGTACGACCCCGCCGCAGAACGCGTCAAAGCCTGACTTCAAGACATTTCCGGGTACCAACCGCCTTGCAGAAGAGCTGCAAGGGCGGTTCCCGCTGCCACGTTGTAATCTCGACGATTTGCCGCGCGAGTTCGGTCGGCATTTTGCGCGAAGCCATCAGACGGCCGCTTTTCGCGAAACCGCCTATCGGATGCGAGGTCTGCTGGCGCGTCAAAAAGGATTCGCCTTCCGGATATCCCGCTTTCGCCTTCGGCATATTCTGCAGAGCTCGCCGGAGTTAGAATAATGACACTTTCCAGGCGCGAAGGTTAGCGCGCAATTGCCGGACCAGGGCTTGCTAGGGCGGCAAGGGCGGCCGTGCAGGCGGACAGGGCGTGCGCAGGAACGTTTCAAAGTGGGCGGGAAAACTCCCCGCGAGGAAAAACGGGAGAATGTCATCATGGAAGAAGCCGTTGGAAGCGGTATGGGTATCCTGATTGCGGTGCTGATAATGGTCGTGATGGGCGGCATCATCGGCTGGCTGGCAGGGCTGATCGTCAAGGGCAGTGGTTACGGGCTGCTTGGCGATGTCATCATCGGCATCGTCGGCGCCAATATTGCCGGTTTTCTGCTCCCGGCCCTGGGCATTTCCCTGGGCGGCAGCATGGTCGGTTCAATCATCGCCTCAGTTATCGGTGCCGTGATCCTGCTGCTGGTCATCAGGCTGATCAGGCGAGCTGCATAAATGCTGTCTCCGCTTGCGCACTGTGACAGGTCAGTTGCCAGGAAAGGGCAGGACATGAAAATCAGGATCCTGTCAGCCGCTGCACTTTTGTTTGCGGTTTCGGCCAGCGGTGCTCTTGCGCAGGCTCCCGACTACATGAAGGAGGACTGCGCCAAAGCAACCCAGTCATTCTTCCAGGAGTTCGAAGCCCGAACGGATGTGACCTATGAAGGGCAGCGTACGGACGGAACGCACGCCATCAACGGCACGATCTATCTCGAGAACCGGGCGGAGGATTTCCAGTGCTCCTATGCAGGGGATGGCGTGACCATGGTAGATTTCATCACCGAGGGAAAGTCATGGCCGGGCTTTGCGCGGGGCACGGAACTAAGCCCAAATCAGGCAGCATCCCAATCGGAGAACACCGCGCCTGCTGCGTCTTCCGGCAATCAGTTGGCAGTGGTGAAGTTTCCGGCTGGAAGCTCCGGCACCATGCTGGAAGGGGCAATCCGCGGCCAGGAGTATTTCGACTACCAGCTGGATGCATCGTCCGGGCAAACCATGTCGGTTGATCTACGGGTCGACGGCACCAATGGCGACGGAACGATCTATTTCAACATCCTTCCGCCGGGAAGCAACGATGTCGCCATGTTTGTCGGCTCGCGCGACGGCAATTCCGCAACGGTGCGTCTGCCGCAAAACGGCCCCTATCTGATCCGTCTCTACCTGATGGGCAATGACCGGGACACCGACAAGACCGTTGGTTACGACCTCGATGTTTCGATTCGGTAGAAGCGGTTAGCAGATATCGGCAGCATTGATCTGCCGGTGAAAGGGAAGCGAAAATGAAGAAGTTTCTAGTTGTTGCATTCACTCTGACTGCTCTGGCGGGCTGCCAAAGCGATGACACGGTGACCACCAACGATGACTGGTACACCCGGTTGGTAGGCACTTCGGGTGCTGTCGCCGTAGACCAGTTTCAGAACAATGGTTTTGTATCGGTCGACAGCTTCGACTCCGGACAGAACGGTTACGGCACCGTGTGGTACAACGCTTCGACCCGCCAGTGCGTTCAGATGATCTCGGTCAATGGCGTGGTCGATTCCGCGCTCGACATCCAGACACATCCCAAATGCGGCTCGCAGAGTGCAGGCGGGGCGCCATCCGGCAGGCCTGCAGTCGGCAACGAATATGACCTGACAGCGTTTCAGGGTGCCAAGGCCGGGCAGGCCGAGATGGGTATTCAGCAACTTGGATATGAGGCCGTTCGCACACAAGGGCTGACGACGTATTGGCAGAACCGGTCAACGGGTGCCTGCGCACAGATCGTAACATCGAACGGACGGTATTCCTCCGTCACCATGTTGTCGCCGGGGGATTGCTGACGGCCATTCCATCGGGGCTCCGGCCCGGTTTCGGTTCTGATTACTGGACCTGATGCATGCACCGCAGATCAGGTTGCGCGGTCTTTTCGATGCTGAATGGAGGTAACCAAATGCCAGTCAAATTGCCATCGACCATCGCCCTTTGTGCGCTTTTTGCTGGTTCGGCTTTCGCGCAGGATACGACAACGACGTTGCCCGAGATTGGACCGGACCTGCTGGCTTTCTCTGTTGAGAACATGGATACCAGCGTTAATCCTGCTGAGGATTTCTATCGCTATGCTTCCGGTGGGTGGCTCGACCGGGTCGAGCGCCCGGCAAAGTTTTCCTCCTACGGTATTTTCGGGATCATGACTGACCGGCTTGCCAAGCAGGTTGCCGCAGTGGCTGCCGAGGCCGGAAAGGCAGCCACAGAGGCACCCAAGGGGTCGCCGGTTCAGATCGTCGGCGATTTCTACAATGCCTTCATGGACGTCGATGCGATCAATGCGGCCGGCATCGAGCCCATCCGTGATATGCTGGACAAGGTCGGGGAGGTCTCCGACTTCACCGGTCTGACGCGGATCATGGCGGAACAGCTTGTGACTGGCGGCCCTGGGCTGTTTGCCATGTTTGGCCCCTCGCAGGACCCAACGGATGGTAGCAAATTTGCCATGTTCTCGCTGGGTCAGACTTTTGGCCTGGATCGCCACTTCCTGGAGATCCTGCGGGGTGAGGACGGCAGTGCCGGGCTGATTGCCTATCGGGCCTTCATCAATGACCTGTTGCTGGCGGCTGGCTATGAAGCGGATGAGGCGGCCCGTGTCGCCGATCTCTCCCTGCAGATCGAGCGCAAGCTTTACAGTGCCTTCCTGACGCCGGCGGAGGCAAAAGACCCGAAAAACAAACTGGGCCGCAAGGTTTATGACGAGGTCAAGGCACTGGCGCCGGAAATGGACCTCGACCTTTATCTTGATATCATGGGCTACGAGCAGCCCGAGTTCTTCTTTATGTGGGAGCCGCGCGCCCTTGCAATGGTCTCCGAGTTGTGGCGCACGACTCCCCTTGAGGACCTAAAGGATTATGCCGCATTCCGGATTATCAACACCTATGCTCCCTTCCTGGCGAGCGATCTGAAGGAACCGCGCCTGGATTTCCACGAGTCGCTACTGGGTGCGCGCAATGATCCACCAAGATCGGAGCGTCTTTATCAGATCTTTCTCAAGAACCTCGGGCATCCGGTCAGTCAGGTCTTTGTCGACAAGTACTATTCGGATGAGACCAAGGCGGAGGTCCTCGATCTGATAGAGCGAGTCAAGTCAGTGTTCCGCAAGCGGATCGAAAACAGCGCATGGCTGTCGGAGACCACAAAGCAAGCGGCATTGGAGAAAGTCGACAAGTTCTACTACAAGGTGGGCTATCCGGATAACTGGATCGACTACAGCAGCGTCGATATCGGCTCAGACCCGGTTGCCAATATGAAGGCGCTCAGCAAATTCAGCATGCAGCGCCAGCAGGAGCAACTGACCCGGCCGCCCGAGCACGATGAGTTCAACGGCGAATCCACCCTGCCCATCGCGATGAACGCAGCCTACACGCCGACGATCAACGGTTTCGAGGTCACCGCCGCCATCACCCAGCCGCCGGCCTATTCATCGGACATGGATGCGCCTTTGAAGTTCTGCCGGATAGGGGCTGTCATCGGCCATGAGATGACCCACGGGTTTGATTTTACCGGCCGGCAATACGATGCGGACGGCAATTTCCGGAATTGGTGGACCGAAGCGGACACAAAGGCGTTCCTCATAGAGGCGAAAAAACTGGTCGATCAGGCCAATGCCTATGAGGTCTTGCCGGGTGTCTTCATCAACGGCCAGTTGGGTGTGGGCGAGAACATGGCCGATGTTGGCGGCATCACCTTCGCTTACGAGGCCTTGATGCAGTATCTCGATGAACATCCGGAGGAGAATGTCGAGATTGATGGCATGAGCCCGGCTGAGCGCTGCTTTGTCGCCTGGGCCCAGCTGTGGACAACGAAGGCAACCGACACCTATCTCAGGACCGTCGTCCTTAATGATGGGCACGCGCCGGACTTCTATCGGTCGGTGGCCGCACTTCAGCATGTGGATGCGTGGTATGAGACCTTCGGCATCAAGGAGGGCGACCCGATGTGGCTGCCCCCTGAAAAACGGGCACGTGCCTGGTAGGGCAGTCCCGGTAAATCTGATTGAGAGGTGCCGCCGTTACGCGTTACCTGCGGGCGCCCTCGCTATTCGTATTCGTTCAAGCGAATGGCCAGGGTTGATAGATCGTTTCGGAGTGTCCGGAGTGCTTCCAGTGCGGCTTCAGACAGGTCTTTCTTTCCGTCTGCGGGGCGGGAGAGGGTTACTGCACCGCCTTCATATGCATTGATCCACCATTCTATCATTTCGAGGTCACTGCGTAACCTTGCCAGTTGATCTGCTTTCCAGTCCATTATCGGTTTATGTAATCCTCGTCCGTCAGTTATTGGGGCTCGCAGCGCCTTCCTGCATGGTATTTTCAACCAACTCCAGAATCCGCTTCTTTATGATGCTTCTCAAGCTCTTTTTTTCGTCGATGTTGAAGTGATCGAAACCCTGGCGCCACTGTTTGAGATTGATGTTCCTGAGATCGCCATCAAACTCCCCCGTTGGCCGCAGCAGCGTGTCCTTGGCTTTGGGCAGGTAGTAGTTCTCGATCTGCTGAACATTCTTTCCAACCCGGGTGGGTTCGACCGGGTCCATCATGGCCACATAGTAGACCTTGATGCCATGGCTGCCTATCCGTGATGCCATCAATGGCGCGATGTTCGCGCCAAGCGAATGGCCGACGATGATCACGGGCTCAGAAACCTCGTTCTTATATCCCCGCTCCACCACGTCGTTTACCACCGCCTGCCAGTGCGTGTGGTTGAAGACGCAGTTTTCTATTCCCGCGCTGGAAATCTCTTTTGCAAAGGCGTCAAGGCCGAGCGAGAAAATGTTTGCCAGGCCGCGCATGAAGTAGACTTCGCCCGGTTTCGTTGGCCTGATCTTGGCGCATTCGGCTTGCGCGGCTGATACGCAACTGCCCGATGTGGCGAGACACAAGACCAGCAGTTTTGCAAAACCGCTCAATGAACAGGCACGAAAAGCACTCGTCAAAAGCCGCATTCTCCCTGATCCTCCTGAAAGCATTGCCACTGCCATGAGCCGGCAGCTTATTCCCGATCTCTTCAGCCACCTGCGCTTCGTGCGTTTCGAAGTGTTTCGGATGGTACTTCTCCGTAGGTGTTGCGATAGGTCTCGGCGAACCGGCCCAAATGCGCAAAGCCGCACTCAAGGGCGATATTGCTGACACTCTCGCCTTCGTTGCTGGAAAGCAGTCGGCTGCGGGCTTTGGACAATCGAATCCGGTTCAGCCTTTCGCGTGGCGTCATCTCCCGGTAGCGCTTGAAAGCAAGCTGGAGCGCACGCTGGCTTACGCCGACGTTGCGCGCTATTGCCGATATCGACAGTGTTTCTCCAAAGCGGGAGGTCATGATGCCTTCCGCCATGCGTAATGCCCTGGGGCCGGCGTCGGTGCCGTTTTCAGCCGCTCCAGGCACTTCGAACAAGGAATGAATGTGCTCTAGCAGAAGAACCGCAGCGGCGTTCTGAACGTCGCTTTTCGCAAGGGGGGTTTCTCCGCGGGCAAGTTCTCCGAACAGATACCTCATGTAGGTATGTGCGCCGGAACCGGGATTTGCCAATGCAATGCAGTCACCATCAAGCTGTCTTGCCAGCTGCGGTTTCAGCAGAACCACATATGCTTCGTAGGCGTTCCTGGAGAACGGGCCGACCCGGGTATTACGTTTGCCAGGGCCAAGCAGCAGCAGATCTCCTGCAGCGGCGCTGCAAATTGCATCTCCTGCCTCGGTGTCTATTCTACCGTGCACCGGCAGGATAATGGTGACGCAATCGGTTTCGCCCAGTTCAATGCGATGCCCTGTCGATTCCACCCGCCACAAGCCGATGCCGGATGTTCCCAACTCACCGTAAGCCGTCTGCAACCAGCCGTTTTCTGAATCGTCAAAGCTCAAGCCACGGACATCGGAGAACATGCTCGTGCCGATGATGTTCTTGGCCGGATTGAAATTGATCCGGCTCTTGACTTCGAAAAAGGATAATTTCTTCTGTGGGCTCATGGAGCGTCTCGGTCTGCTACAGCAGCTCATCGCGAGCATAGCGTACCGACACAGGTGTTGAAAACATTACACCGGTCTATTTGGCAAATTTTTCATTATTCGATGCCTTGAAGAGAGAAATTGTCTTCGTGGCAAGGACAAGGGATTCGCGAAGCGGATATCTGGACAGCACACAATGCTGTAATTTTCTGGCCAAGCGAAATTTCATCTTGCTGATTCCTGCATAGACCTACGTAACGGAACACTTCTTTCCGACAGAGTTTCCGTTAGGGCATTTTTACTTGGGAAAGAGGAATGAAATGAGTTCAAGAACAACTTTGCACGGACATGGCTTTGCGAGGCTCAACCGCCGTTCCGCTCTCGCCGGGATGGGTGTTGTATCGGCGCTTTTTGTTGCCGAGACAGCACTTGGAAAGCAGGTGGTAAAGGAAGTGTCCAAGCTGCTGCCCGGCTATCCGGCCTCACATGGCTGCGTCCGGCTGCCGTTGGAGTTCTCCGAAAAGCTGTTCACGCTGACCCATGTCGGCACACCGGTTATCCTCGCCGGCTCGCATTCGGATCCGTTCGAACTGACGCATCCCGGAATGGTGCTTGGCAGCTATGCCGAGGATGAATTCGAGCATGCGGTCAAAGCGCTCAAAGGCAAGTCCCATCCCAAGGACTGGAGCGACGGGGAAACCTATCCCGTTACCACGGTGATCGCTTCCTCACACGATCGCGCCATTTCGCTGGTCGAGAATGGCCGTGAGATCATGAAAGGAAAGTTGACAATCAAGGGGCCGAAACGCCTTGGCGAACATGTGTTCCTGCTACAGGGCGCGAGAATGGGCAAGAAGGGGCTTGCATGGCACTCAATCAGCCACCACCCCGATCCGGCATTCCCGAAAAAACGAGAAGAATACCTGATCAACAGGCTCACGGCAGACAAGGCGTTTGTCGCCAGGATGAGCGCACACATGCATCCGGGTATGATGATGGTGGTAACCGACTTGCCGCTTCACCCAACCAGCCGCTCGGACGAAGATTTTGTGATCATGGCGGTGTCCTAGTGACCTTGGTCCTGCATCGGGACGCGCCAGGTGTTTTCTACCGATGAACGGAAAGATCGAAGGAGCAGAGTGATGGCACTGCGACAATGGAAACCCACCAGGTATTTTCAGCACGTGGCGGTGTTACTGCTTCTGGTGCCGTTTGCTGCCCTTGCCCAGGATGTCCGCCAGGAGCGTGTTCATTTCCAGGCGGGTACTTCCGGAGCGACGATCCAGGACACCATCACGGGGTATGAGAGTGTCGACTATCTTCTGAAGGCGCAGGCCGGTCAGACAATGTCGGTTGATATGCAGACTTCGAACCTTTCCAGCTATTTCAATGTGCTGGCGGGCAACAATCCTGCAGCACTCCATGTCGGTTCGACGGATGGTAATCAGTGGACCGGTGTGCTGCCGGCGACGGAAGACTATCGCATACGTGTCTATCTCATGCGCAATGCGGCCCGGCGCAATGAGACAGCCAGCTTCACGCTTTCAGTGGCTATTGGTGCCGGCAATCCCGACTACGCCGATGGGCTCTCCGGTGGGCCGGATTACTGGGAAGTGGTGAATGTTCCGGCAAACGACACGCTGAACGTCCGTGCCGGCCCCGGTACCGCAAACCAGGTTGTTGGCGCTTTGGCCAATGGAGACCGTGCCCGCAATCTCGGCTGCAGGATGATCGGCAATGCGCGGTGGTGCAAGATTGAAGCGGGCGCGGAAATGAGGTTCGAGGGCTGGGTCAACGGCCGCTACCTGCGAGAAGCTGCGGGAGCACCCGGCAATGCAGATGCAACCGGACAAATTCCCTGTTCGGTGGCAGCCGGGCAACCTACAAGGCAATGCCAGTTCCGGGTTTCGCGCGGCAGCAACGGCAATGCCAGCGTCTGGGTGATGATCGGCAACGGGAGGGAACGTTATATCGAGTTCCGCAACGGGGAACCCATTACCAGTGAAGCTGGTCTTGATGTCGTTTATGAGCGCATAAGCGATCTCTACCTGATCCGCATGGGTGGCGTGGAGCGCTACGAGATTCCGGATGCGGTGGTGTATGGCGGTTAGGCTATCACGGCAGTGGCGCTGCCTTGGTGGATTTCCGCCGGCTTTTCCGGGGAAGAAATTTCCGAGAGAATGAAATCTCCGCTATTGTGGATGCAAGAGGTCCGGCCGGTAGTTGAGGCTCAAGGAATGAACTTGAACTGACGGTCCGCTCCGCCAACTTGCGCAGGCTGGATGACTGTGGGGGATGATGAAGAAACGTGCGATATCCGGGGTCGTCCTGCTGCTGCTGTTGCTGGCAGGCGTGATACCATCCCTGGCACAGGAGGGTGGTGACAGCCCGAAGCCAAGATCGGGATTGGCCTCCGAGCGCATTCTTGCCGATTCGATGGTTGCAACGGTTGCGAATGAGGATACCAAGGATCCCGAAACGGGACTTCCCGTTGCCGCGCTCAATCCCGACATCGATCCGCAGGAACTGGATTTTCGCCTGGTACCGCTCACCGAGGAGGAGTTGTCCGCCCTGGCGTCGAAATGGCTTTCGATCGTCAAGAAGAAGACTGAAGAGGTGATGGCCGCCCAGATTTCGATCTACAAGACGCAGGAAAATGTGGAAGAAGCGGCGCGGCAAAAGCTGACCGAACTCAACCAGGAAAGAAGGACGCTGTTCAGCAAATTTGCCAGGGTTGTCGCCAGTTGGGAAAACAAGGGTGGCGATCCCGACACAATCAAGAAATACCGCCTGTATCAGGCAGCGATCATTGTCGAGGAAACCAGGTCTGCCGATGCAAAGACATTGCTGGCCCAGCTGCGCGCATGGCTCACCGACCGGGATGGCGGTGTTGAAATCGGCATCGATCTGGTGGTGATCATTGCTTCTCTGCTCGGCCTGCTTGTTGCCGCGAGACTGTTTCGCGGCGTGTTCGGCCACTGGCTTCTGCGTTTTCCAGACCTGTCGAAACTGCTGCAGGCGTTTCTCGTTACCACCGTGTACTGGCTGATCATCGTCATTGGCCTGCTTATTGTGCTGTCTGCGCTCGGGATTGATGTGTCGCCGCTGTTTGCCCTGATCGGCGGTGCATCCTTCATTCTGGCTTTTGCGTTCCAGGACACGCTGGGCAATCTGGCAAGCGGCATGATGATCATGGTCAATCGGCCGTTCGATCAGGGTGACTATGTCGATATCGGCGGTACGAGTGGTACGGTCAAATCGGTCAGCATCGTCACGACGACCGTCGTCACGCCGGACAATCAGGTGATCGTCATTCCCAACAAGAACGTGTGGGGCAATGTCATCACCAATGTGACGGCAAGCGATACAAGGCGTGTCGATCTGGTGTTCGGTATTTCCTATGACGACTCAATTCCGGAGGCTGCCCAACTCATCGAGAAGGTCGTCAAGGAACACCCGCTTGTTCTTGATGATCCAGCGCCGATGATACGGGTGAACGAGCTTGCCGGAAGTTCCGTCAATTTCATCTGCCGGCCATGGGCAAACACCGAAGATTACTGGGTTGTCTATTGGGACCTGATGCAGCAGGTCAAGGAGCGCTTCGATGAGGCAGGGATCACCATTCCCTATCCCCAGCAGGACATTCATGTTCGTAACTACCATCATGAACCACCCGGCAAGCGGCGGAGCGCCGCTGTGAAATCCCCTACAAAATCTGACCGGAAAACAGGTGCGCGCGCCACCGCCCGCTCCAAGAAGGCCAAGGCTCAGGCGGCCGCCATGGGCGATGGTGGTTCGTGACCCGGATAATGACCAGTGGCGATGATGCGCTGAAAATCAGAGGGTAGGAGAGCGGAAATTGCCGGATGTCCGGTACTGAAATCCGCGCGCGCAGATCGCGTTGCAGAAAACAGCGGGGCGGAACTCCAAGGACAAGATTGCCCTGATCAGCCTGAGGCATCGCGCTGTCAGCAGCTTGTCATACCCGAACCGGCTTTTTCCGCGAGATCATTGATCATAAATGGAACTGGATGGGGGATATCTGTTAATCTCCGACCGTTCCGGGCTTGGCTTCGGTTACGATCCCGGAAAGATAGGCAAGTCCGGAATCCTGCCCGACAAGAACGGTCCATGGATTTCAGTTCAAACCTGACAGTTGGTGGATTATGCCCCAGAATAAATCTTCTCTTTGCGGCGTTCTGGCGCCGGTTCTTACCCCGTTTGATGCATCACTGAACCCTGATCGAGATCGGCTGGTGCAGCAATGCCGCTGGCTGGTTTCAAACGATGTCGGCCTTGCCTTGTTCGGCACCAACTCGGAAGCAAATTCCTTGAGTCTTGCCGAGCGCATCAGCCTGCTCGAGTCGGTCGTCGAGGCCGGTTTGCCAACCTCGCGCATGATGCCGGGAACAGCAACCTGTAACCTGCCGGAGACGATCGAAATCACTCGTCATGCGGTGTCGGCAGGTGTCGCAGGGGTGCTGATGTTGCCGCCCTTTTACTACAAGGGCGTCAGCGACGATGGCCTGTTTGACTACTTTTCCAGGCTCATTGACGGCGTGGCCGACGACCGGCTTCGGATCTATCTCTACAACATACCGCCAGTTGCCCAGGTGCCGATCACGCTGAACCTGATTGAGCGTCTGCTCAAGGCATTTCCCGATCAGGTGAAAGGCGCCAAGGATTCAAGTGGTGACTGGAAGAACACGCTTTCGATGATCGAGGCCTTTGCATCAGATGGTTTTGAGGTGTTTGTCGGATCTGAATCTTTCCTGCTGCGGTGCCTGCAGGCGGGTGGTGCTGGCTGTATTTCGGCTACTGCGAATGTCAATCCTGCTGCAATCGCCGCCCTTCATCGCGATTGGCGTGAGGGAGACGCACAGGCACGTCAGGATGCGTTGACGGTAACGCGGGAGATTTTCAGCAACTTCGTCATGATCCCGGCGATGAAGGCAGCGGTCTCTCATTATGCCGGCTCACCGGACTGGTTGCGCGTCCGGCCACCGCTGGTGGAAATGGACACTTCGCAGATACAAGCGCTCGCCGATGCCCTTGATGACACCGGTTTCCGGATGCCCGGACTGGAGGAAATGTTCAATGCCTGAGAAGACCGGAAATGGTCCGGTCATCAGGCTGCATCCGCAGGACGGCGCTGCCATGACCTGTCAATACATCGAGGCCGGAACTGAAGTGCCGGCGATTCACATCCCGCCAGATCGTGTCTTCGGGATTGCGATTGCGCTGCCCTTCTAGGCGAAAGTGATGCCTGCTGTTACATTGCCATTTCAACGGCCAGTATTGCGGGCAGGGGGTAACGATGTTTCGCTGGGGTATTCTGTCAACTGCCAAGATCGCCCGTGAGGTTGTCATTCCGGCCCATCTGAATTCGGAAAAGGGCATCATCACGGCGCTTGCTTCCCGTTCGTCCCGCAAGGCGGCGGCCATGGCAGCGCGTTTCGGAATCCCTCATTCGTTCGGATCCTACGAAGCGCTTCTGGCAAGTGATCAGGTGGATGGTGTCTACATTCCGCTTCCCACATCGCAGCACATCGAGTGGAGCCTCAAGGCAGCCGCCGCCGGAAAACATGTGCTTTGCGAGAAGCCGATTGCGCTACAGGCAAGCGACATTGCGTCCCTGAAAAGAGCGGCGAAGAAGCACAAGGTGCTGATTGCCGAAGCCTTCATGGTCTATCACCATCCGCAGTGGCACAAGGTTCGCGAACTCATTTCCTCCGGTGCAATCGGCAGGTTGCGGCATGTGCAAGGTGCGTTCTCGTATTTCAACCGAAACCCGAAGGACATGCGCAACAGGCCGGAACTCGGCGGCGGTGGTCTGCCGGATATCGGCGTCTACCCGACCGTGACGACACGGATTGTCACCGGCATGGAGCCAAAGCGCGTGCAGGCGGAAATTGAGTTCGATCGCAAATTCGCAACGGACTGCTATGCGAATGTGAAAGCGGATTTCGGCGATTTCGATTTGACGTTCTATGTCTCGACACAGATGGCGCTACGGCAATTCATGGTGTTTCACGGCGAGAAGGGCTTCATCGAAGTCCACGCCCCCTTCAACGCCGGGGCGTATGACCATGCGAGCATTTCGCTGCACAACCAGGATCACAGCGAGACGAAATCCTTTCGTTTCGACGCAGACCAGTACCGCTTGCAGGCGGATAATTTCGTCGAGGCGGCGCAGGGCGGTTCGGCGCCGGTGTTCACGCTCGACAATTCGGTGTCGAACCAGAAAGTGATCGACGCCATCTACCGGGCCGGCAAGAGCGGCGGCTGGGAAAAAGTCTGAGAAGACGCCTATTCGGGCAGCCAGTATTGTGCCGAGGCCGCGCCACGATCGATGTGGACGAACTGGTTGGCGAACACGCGATAGGGCGCGCTCCACTCACCGTCGGGCCATTGCACCCTTATCTGGGCACGCTCGGCAACACCGAGCCCGACGTGAACAAATCCCAGTCTTCCCGACGCATGCCCGCCGCCAACCTGTATGGTGCGAACACGGGTCTCGTTGCCGCTCTTTACCGAAATCCGGGCGCCCACGGCATCGCGGTTTGAACCGATTTGCGAAAGCTCGATCTGGAGCCAGTTGCCCATTGCGACGGGCGCGGGATTGTCCGGGGTGCGGCCGCCCAGGTTCCTGAACAGGCTTGCCCGGCCGCCGCGGTTTACGACCAGCAGGTCTAGCATTCCATCGTGATTGAAATCGTCGATAACGGCGCCGCGGCCCTTGGTCGGCAGGGCTACTCCCGCCAGATCACCGGCCTCGACAAATCTTCCGTCATGGGCACCCAGCAGAAGGTTGTCCGGATCGAAGGCGGCAAACTCGGGCATCTGCTCCACGTTGCCCTTGGCAATGAACAGGTCCAGTCTGCCGTCATTGTTGAAGTCGGCGAACTCGGCATGCCAGCCGGTGGAAGGTCTTGTATTCTCGCCCGTGTAGGGACGGTGCGCGGTTGCCCCCCGCTCGAACGCGATGTCGCGGTAGACCGGCCTTCCTTCCTCGGCATCCTCGTCCAGGGTCTGCAGTTTGGTATCGCCCATCGAGGTCAGCGCATATTCGGGAAACCCATCGGCATCCAGATCGGCTTCGGCAATGCCCATGCCCCAGATCTTCACCGTGCGCCAGCCTTCCGAAGGCCGGTAGGGTCTGGGAGGGCTGCCCGGCTCAATGCGCCAGAGCTGTTCCTGGCCGCCTCGGTAGTATTGGCGGTCGTTGGTCATGCGCAGGTCCGGGCGACCGGTTCGTCCCCAGTCGGTAAACAGCATGGACAAGGTGCAATAGCCGGGCGAAAGCGGCGTTGGTGCGTCATAGGCGGGTGCAGCATTCCCGCCGCGGATCGGTCGAAACAACGCATTGTCATGGCAGGTTCCCCACGGGGTGCCCGGCGCCGTTCGATCAACGTAGTTGCCGAAGGCGAGCGAGGGGAAATCTTCGCCCTTTTCGAAGGTGGCGGCAAATGCCGTTGTCCACTCGCGCCCGCCTTCGAAGGAGAATTCGCGCGAGCCGTTGGCAAAGCTGCAATCGGGTCCGCCTTTCAGCAGAAGGTTGCGGTCGACGCGCAGAATAACGAGGTCCTTGTGGCCGTCATTGTCGATGTCGAGGGCATAGGCGCCGGTAACGCCTGTCAGCAGGCGCGGCTCCACATCCATGGCAACCTGCTCGAACCGGAGTTCGCCACCGGTTTGCGAGCGGTTGACATAAAGGGCGGCAGGGGAGGTTCCGCCCGCAATGAAGAGATCGGTACGCCGGTCGCCATTGCAATCAAGGCCGGCTGCCCCGCCGCCGACGAAATACTCCCATGGACCTGTGTAGGAATGGTCGATCCCTGCGGCTATCGCCTCTTCGTGCATCACCGGGATATCCATCACCAGGGGCGGCGCTTCGAATTCCTGCGCGTGCGCGGCGCCAAGCATTACAGCCTGCAGCAGCATCACCGTGATGGTCATTATCCCGAAAAACCAGCTTATCCTCATGGCGCGATCACCAGTGTCTTGAGGAAGGCGATGATGGCGGAGCGGGCATCATCGGGGAGTTGCTCATAGGCACGGGCGGATGGCGATGCATCGCCGCCATGGGCCCGGATTACCTCGTCAAGCGATGTCAGATCGCCACGATGGCCATAGGGTGCTGTCGAGCCGATGCCCCAGAGTTCGGCGGTCATGAACACATCCCGCTCGACAAACCGCTGGGCGAGCAATTCGTTTCCGAGTCTTGAGTGTTTTTGGTCGGAAATCCTGTGCCGCTTCAGATCACCAAAGAGGGGTACCAGGATGGCTCCCGCTTCGTTGCGTTGAAGGGTCTTGGCCCATTCCTGACCGGAAAAATCATACGCTGCAGGGGTTGCATTTTCTCCCGCACGCAGAGTGCCGGCGGCATCCAGTGGCCCGGGATCGGAGAATGTCAGCGAGTTGAGCGGCAGGGTGGGGATGTGACATCGGGCGCAACCGATATCGGAAAAGTGCGCATTGCCCGCTGCCGCCGCTTCCCGCCATGCGGTGCTTTCCGGCTCGGCAATGATGGGCGGCTGAAGGGTTGCCTGCCACGCCACCAGCGCGGATATATCGGCGGGGCCGGCCTCGTCTACCATTCCGTCCTCATCGAAATCCGCCTGACCGGTCCAGCGTTCGCCGAAACGCTCGCTGGCCTGTATACCGTGATGGCTGTTCAGCGCATTGATGGTGAACTGGCGAAGGGAGGTGATGACGCCTTTCTGGCTGAACGGGCGAACCACCAGATCGGTATCCACGCCGTCGAGGCCGGAGAGGTCCACCATGCCGTCTGCCTTGACCGTGATGGAGCCGAATGAAACGCCCTTGGTTTCAAGCGGCAGGGTAATGGTCTGGTGTTGCTTGCGGGCTGCTGCTGCCGCATCGCTGCGGATCGCCTGCAAATCAGCGGTCATTTCGCGGGCAAGCAGTTCGATCAGTCCGGCGCCGAAAAGGTGATTGGTATTGCGCTCATTGGAGAATTGCGGATCGATTGAATCGAACTCGGCATTCCCAAAGCCCTCGGAGACGAAGACATTGGCCGTGAAATCGCCGGCCCCACCGGCAGCGGGTACATTATGACAGCTGATGCAGCCATTGGCGTCCATGCCTGCCATGCGCTGGAATTCATCCTTTGGCGGGCGGCGGCGCTTTGTCGGGATGATGGCCTGTGTCGCCATGGGCCGCCCTGCGCCGTCGGACCTGGTAAACCGTGCTGCGAACAGGGTTTCGCCTCGCTTGACCAGCCGTTCGAGCCGGCCTGCATCAAGGCCGCCGGATGGGACCGGGCTTTCCTGTGAGGGTGCAAGCACCGGTTCCTCCCAGGGCCTGTCCGCTTCCTGGCCGAACGCGCCATTAATTGCCATTACGCTTCCAATTGCCTGGAGCACAAGTGCGAGGGTTACTGTGCGAATGCTCGCGGCGAAGCGGAACTCAGTCTGCATTTTCCAACTCCCTTGCCTCGTGGACAATCTGCAGATTGCGGTCGAGTGCGTTGAGTGCCGTTACCACTGTTCCCCGCCGGGTCAGTTCGAACTCGTTGGGATAGCAGTAAAGTCGTGGGTCCTCGTAGGACAGGCCAACACCCCGCTGACCGAGCGATTGGCGGATCATGGGTTCCATCAGGTCAAAGGCGGCTGCGCCGGAACCGACAAAAGCAACGGGCATAGGATCGAGCAGCGCGAACAAGCTTCTGAGACCATGCCCAATCGCCTCACCCGCCTTGAGGTAGGCCTCACGCGCCTGCTCATCTCCGGCCCTTGCACGTCCGGCGAGCTCGGCCATCGTATCCGGATCGAAATCCTTTTCCGGCACTTCGTTGGGGTTTCCACCGGTCGCCTTGCGCCAGATCCCGTAATCGCCGGCATAGGCCTCGATGCAGCCATGCCGGCCGCAGCGGCAAAGCGACCCGCCTGGAAGATGGCACATGTGGCCGAATTCTGCCGCCGATGATGAGGTGCCGGTAAACATGCGATCCTTGACATACATGCCCATCCCGATGCCGTGGGACAGCAGAATGGTGGCAAAGGAATCGCCAAAGCGCCATGGCTCGTCTGCGTGCAGCGCGCTTGCCATCATGTTGGTATCGTTTTCCACCTGTGCCGGTACGCCGAAATGCGCATGCAATTCGGCGCCAATGGCGATCTCCCGGTGCGGCGTGATGGGAGACCATTGCAGGCAGGTACGGGCAAAATCGCTTGTGCCCTGAACAGCGACAACAATCTGCGACAGAGGGCCGGCGGTTGACCGGTTGGCGTCGACAAATTCCTGCAGGAGTGCAGCGAGCCGTTTGGAAAACGCGCCGCGCTCAAGATGCTGCGTGTTCACCCGAACCCTGGTCTCGCCGATGACATTGCCGGAGTAGTCGATCAATGAAGCGGAAAGCTGATTGAGCGTTACCGTCAGGGCTCCGATGGTTGCCGCTGCCGGATTGAGTGCGAGTGCGACTTGCGGGCGGCCTCGTCTGGACTGCGGCGCATGTTCGGCGACCGAAGCGGGGAGGGCTTCCACCAGAATGCCGCTTTCGAGAAGTGCGCTTGTAATGGTGGTAACCGTTGATGCGCTGAGGCCTGTTTTGGCGCTCAACCCGGTCCGCGACTGCGGGCTGTCTGCCCTAAGGGCGGACAGTATGCGGCGCTGGTTTTCACGCCGCAGGTCATCCGAGCGGGAAATTTCAGTTGCGGACAAATGTCTCCTCCCAACCTGCCGCCTCGCACTGTGCGCCGGAAAACAACCGGTCCTTGCATGGCATCAGAGCATTACAGCAGGATTTTCCAAAATCCAGCTTGACACAGGAATGAGCTTGCGTCACTATTTTTTTGACCCTCGAATTAAAAGGGTTGCCAGCCGTGCCGGAGGAGGCAAATGCGGCAGGCGGAGGTCAACGTTTTTGGATGCCAGCAAACCGGCATCGGGAGGAATACATGAAAAAGGGAATTGTTGCGCTTGCCGGCGCAGTGCTTGCGATGAGTGTGGCAACGAACGCTATCGCGAAGGACAAGACGATTGGCGTTTCCTGGTCCAACTTTCAGGAAGAGCGCTGGAAGACCGATGAAGCGGCGATGAAGGCCGCGATCGAGGCGAATGGCGACAAGTACATTTCCGCCGACGCACAGGGTTCTGCGGCAAAGCAGCTGACCGACATCGAAAGCTTGATTGCGCAGGGTGCCAATGCGCTGGTCATCCTGGCCATGGACAAGGATGCAATCGGGCCTGCCGTGGACGCAGCGGCTGCGGAGGCCATCCCTGTGCTCGGCTACGATCGCCTGATCGAGGATGAGCGCGCCTTCTATCTGACCTTCGACAACAAGGGGGTTGGCCGCATCATTGCGGAGTCGGTCACCGGCGTGAAGGGCGATGGCAATTTCGCGATCATCAAGGGCGACAAGGGCGATCCGAACGCCAACTTCCTGCGTGAGGGTATGGAAGAAGTGATCGGCGACGCCGTAAAGGCCGGCACGATCAAGATCGTTTGCGAGACCTACACCGATGGCTGGAAGCCGGACAATGCCCAGAAAAACATGGAGCAATGCCTGACTTCCCAGAACAATGCCGTTGATGCTGTTCTGGCGGAGAATGACGGCATGGCCGGCGGCGTGATTGCAGCGCTCTCAGCCCAGGGCATGGCCGGGACGGTTCCGGTTGGCGGACAGGACGGCGACCATGCGGCCCTCAACAGGGTGGCGCGTGGTACCCAGGTGGTATCGGTCTGGAAGGACTCCCGTCAGCTTGGCGGCGCGGCCGGAAAAATCGCCGGCATGCTGGCCGACGGCTCTGCGATGGATGCCATTCCCGATGCCGTGAAGTGGTCCGGTGGCGAGAAGGGCGTCGAGATGAACGCTATCTTCCTGGCGCCGACTCCGATCACGAAAGACAATATCAATGTCGTGATCGATGCCGGCCACATTGCCAAAGACAAGGTTTGTGAAGGTGCAATGGCCGGCGTGACCGGCTGCTGAACCTTCTGCAGAAACCTGCGCCACGCCGGGCTGCGGCGTGGTGCACCCATTGGTTCACCAATACCGATCCTAGCGATTGTGCTGCGGAGACTGTCTGTTCCGGTATCCGGGTGAGGGCGGTTTTACTCCGGATGTACAGGCATGCGTGCTGTCCGGTAGGTTGTGTCAGGCAGACCTGCCCAGGTTGACGCAAACGGATGGGTTGGTAGCGGACGGGGAGGCCCGGATGAAAGACAGTACGAACTCGGACAATGCCGGCGGCGGCATGAAGCACCTCGCGGCCAAGGAGAGTGCGGTTACCCGTTTCATGCGGGCGACGGAAATCGATGCCCGGCTTCTGGGCATGATCGGCGCCTTGGTCCTGATATGGATCGGCTTTCATGTCTACGGTGAGGTCGTCAACGGCTTCGGTGCGTTTCTGACCCCCCGCAATCTGTGGAACCTGTCGGTTCAGACCGCATCGATCGGCATCATGGCGACCGGCATGGTGTTCGTCATCGTAACGCGCCACATCGATCTGTCGGTCGGATCCATGCTGGGCTTTTGCGCCATGGTCATGGCGATCACGCAGGTCTGGGTTCTTCCACAATGGCTGGGGCTGGGCCATCCGATGATCTGGATCATTGCCGTCATCGTCGGCATCATCACGGGCGCGCTCATCGGCAGCCTGCATGGCTGGCTCATTGCCTATCGTGGCATTCCAGCCTTCATCGTGACGCTGGGTGGTCTCCTTGCCTGGCGCGGCATGGCCTTTCTGCTGGCGCGTGGTGAGACGATTTCCCCGGTCGATGCAACCTTTGCCCTGCTGGGTGGCGGGCCGTTCGGGGCGATCGGCGCGTTCTGGAGCTGGGTGATCGGCCTTGCGGCATGCCTGGGGGTTATTGCGATCATCCTTACCGGGCGCAGCCAGCGCCGGCGCTTCCGGTTTCCGCTCCGACCGGTCTGGGCGGAGTGGCTGCTTGGCGGGGTGGGTTGCGGCCTGATCCTCGGCTTTGTGGCCCTGGTCAATTCCTATCCCTGGCCAAGGGGCATTGTGCAGCAGTTCGCCAAGGCCGAAGGGATTGAAATCCCCGAAGGCGGTCTGTTCATCAGCCACGGCTTCGCCATCCCCGTCCTGATCATGATCGTGGTCGGTATCCTGATGACCTTTCTGGCGAACCGAACCCGCTTCGGCCGGTACGTGTTCGCCATTGGCGGCAATCCGGAGGCGGCGGAACTGGCGGGTATCAACACGCGGTGGGTTACGCTGAAGATATTTGCGTTGCTGGGTGCCTTGTGCGGGTTGTCGGCAGCCGTTGCCAGCGCCCGGCTCAATTCGGCGACGAACGCGCTTGGGACGCTGGACGAACTCTATGTCATCGCTGCGGCCGTTATCGGCGGAACCTCGTTGTCAGGCGGTATTGGCACGATCTACGGCGCCATACTGGGCGCACTGGTCATGCAATCCCTGCAGACGGGGATGGTGTTGATCGGGTTTGATGCCGCAGTTCAGCAGGTCGTCGTCGGCTGTGTTCTCGTCATCGCGGTCTGGCTCGATACGGTCTACCGCAAGCGTGCGCAGTAGGGAGGGGACGATGGCCAAGTCAGTCAGAAAAAAACCTGCCGCACAATCTCGGACAGACAGTGTGCCGCTGGTTGAATTGCGGGACATGTCGATTGCCTTCGGGGGGATCAAGGCGGTCGATCATGCGACGGTCGATCTCTATCCGGGCGAGGTCATGGGGCTACTGGGCCACAACGGCGCAGGAAAGTCGACGCTGATCAAGATACTGTCCGGCGCCTACAAGCGCGACACCGGCAGGATTTTCATCAATGGCGAAGAGGTGCACATCGCAAATCCCCGCGATGCCAAGGCCCACGGCATTGAAACCATCTATCAGACCCTGGCGCTTGCCGACAATGTGGACGCCGCGGCAAACCTCTATCTGGGGCGGGAATTGCTCACCTCCTGGGGCACGCTCGACGATGCTGCCATGGAGGCAGAGGCGCGCAAGGTGATGGGCCGCCTCAATCCCAATTTCCAGCGTTTCAAGGACCCGGTGAAATCCCTGTCGGGCGGGCAGCGGCAATCGGTTGCCATCGCGAGAGCGATCCTGTTCAACGCCCGCATCCTGATCATGGATGAGCCGACCGCAGCGCTTGGCCCGCAGGAAACGGCGCAGGTAGGCGAACTCATCCGGCAGTTGAAGGCGGACGGGATCGGCATCTTCCTGATCGAACACGACATTCACAACGTTTTTGATCTCTGCGACCGTATTTGCGTGATGAAGAACGGTCAGGTTGTCGGCTCCGCAAGTTTGAAGGATGTCACCAAAGACGAGGTTCTCGGCATGATCATCGCGGGCAAGTGCCCCGAAGGCGCCATAGCCGGACCTGGTGCGGCAAATATTTGAATGACCGCAGGCATGTCAGGCGCGATGCCGCCGGGCGCATGCGGGATGCAGGCTGAATGCGAGGCTGACGGGTGGCTGCCCCGATACTTGCCCGCTGCCGATTAACGGGCTGGCATCAGGGATTGCCATCAGGGATTGAAGGAGTTGCAATGAGTACGGGTTTCTTCGACATCGCCAGGGTTCCCTTTGAGGGGCCGGACAGCACCAATCCGCTGGCCTTCCGGTTTTACGATCCAGACGAGATGGTGATGGGCAAGCGGATGGAGGACCATCTGCGGTTCGCTGTCTGCTACTGGCACAGTTTCGTGTGGCCGGGCGGCGACCCGTTCGGCGGGCAGACCTTCATGCGCCCCTGGTTTGCCGATCAGAAGGGTGACACGATGGAGGCTGCCAAGCTCAAGGCCGATATTGCCTTCGAGATGTTTTCAGCGCTCGGCGTGCCGTTTTACTGTTTTCATGATGCCGATGTAAGGCCCGAGGGAAAGAACTTTGCGGAGAACACGCGCAATCTGGAAACGATTGCCGATTATTTTGCCAGCAAGCAGGAAGAGACCGGCATCAGGCTGTTGTGGGGAACGGCCAACCTGTTTTCCAACCGCCGTTACATGGCAGGGGCGGCCACCAATCCGGATCCCGAGGTCTTCGCTTTTGCAGCGGCAACGGTCAAAAGCTGCATCGATGTAACCCATCGCCTGGGTGGCGAGAACTATGTTCTGTGGGGAGGGCGCGAGGGCTACGAGACACTGCTCAACACCGACCTCAAGCGCG
>JAGRLQ010000173.1 GCA_020441735.1 Nitratireductor sp. | reverse complement strand
AGTCAGGGCGTTTGCGGCGTGGGGGCAGAGGCAGGCGGGCCATTGCTGCTGATGCTTGTGACTGCGATCGGAGGGCGCATTTTCTTTGGCCGTCTGGCCGACATCATCGGCCCCTTGCGAGCGTGGATGGCCGCGACGGCCTGGCAGACCGCGCTGATGCTCGGGTTCATGTTGCTCGGTTCTCTTCAATCCTTCTGGCTGTTCACACCGCTTTACGGGTTCGGCTACGGCGGCGTCATGACGGGCGTTCTGATCTCGGTGCGGGCATTGACGCCGGCATCCCGCCGGGCATCTGCCACCGGCATCGTTTTGGCATTCGGATGGTTTGGTCATGCGTTGGGAGGCTGGCAGGGCGGTGTGTTCTTCGATCTCACCGGCGCCTATTTCTGGTCCTTCGCCAACGCAACCCTGTTCGGCCTGATGAACCTTGTCATCGTTGGTGCAATTTACCTTTCCGTGCAGAGAAGGACGGGTGCCGCCGCCTGAAGCACTGGCAATTGGGCACTGCAAGCGGGGTCAGGACCGTGTCACCAACCCGATGCACCGCGCCGTTCCGGGCTGCCAGTCTGGCGGTAAATCGTCAGGCGGACAAGGAGATGCTCGCCTCCCGGCTGGGCGGTGTTCCGAATTTCCTGCTGTAATCACGGCTGAAATGGGTCGGGCTTTCATATCCAACCGCGTAAGCTGCCTCGGAAACCGCATGACCTTTGCCGACCAGCATGCCGCGCGCCTCGATCAGGCGAAGGTCCTTTTGATATTGCAGCGGCGTCGTGCCGGTGACCGTCCTGAAATGCTCGTGAAAGGACGACACGCTCATGCCTGCGGTTCTTGCCAGATCCGACACGCTGAGAACCGAGCGGAACTCGGCGCGCAGCCTGCCGATTGCCCTGGAAATCCGGCTGGCATGGCTGTCGGAAAGCAGCAGGCTTCGCAGCATCCCGCCGATCGGCGACAACAACAGCCGGTAGTGGATTTCCCGCAGGATGGAAGGCCCGAGAACCCGTGCATCGAGCGGATTTCCCGCCAGTTCGGCGTAACGTACCAGCGGTTCGAGCCAGGCCGGATCAGCGGGCGCTGCAGACAGCGAACGGGCCGGAACATCGGGCGCAGCACCCATGGGGGCATCGGCAAGCTGATCATAAAGGCTTCGCACCAGTGCTAGATCAAGCGAAAGGATCAATGCAAGATAGGGTTCGGCAGCACTCGCCTTCGTGATGCGGGAGATGACCGGCAGATCGTGGCTGACAAGAAGCGCATCGCCGGGAGAGAGCTCAACGGACTGGTCGCCGATGGACGTTACTTTGGAACCTTGAAGAATCAGGCATATGACCGGCTCATACATTACGGCCTCGATATCGCTGACCGCATCCCGCCGGTAGATGGATAACCCCGGCAGATTGGAAAATTCTCCCGATTTTTCATCCGCATAGCGGTTGTAAAGTTCAATGAGGCGCAAGATGTCCATGACTTTCTCCTTGTGCCACACCTATCAGCTTTCCTGCGAACGCGCATCAATAATTCTGGCATTCTGGAGAATCAGGCAGATCAATCAGAGGATATGGCAGGCATGGCTTAGTAATCGGGGCTATTGGTTACGGCAACGGACACGAACAGAAAGAAAGAGCATCCGATGTCTTCGATCCAGACCCAATTCCTCGAGCTTACAGAACGTCATGCCCGCTATGAGGCGATCGACCCGAAATCCGAGCTGAAGGACAGCGCAGAGGGCAAGGTAATCTTCATTGCCGGCGCCTCCCGCGGGATCGGCCAGGCAACTGCTGTCGCCTTTGCTGAAGCCGGTGCCCGCGCAATTTATATCACGGCACGGTCCGAGGATGCACTGAAGGAAACGCAGGCCCTTGTCGCCGCGGCAAATCCGCAGACTGAGTGCGCCTTTGCTGTCTGCGATGTCACCGACGCAGCCCAGGTCGAAGCCGCCGTCAGCGATTGTGTCGCCAGGTTTGGCGGTGTCGATGCCGCCGATGCCAATGCCGGCTATCTGGGACCATGGGTGAAGATCGGCGAAACCGATCCGGAAGGCTGGTGGTACAACTGGGAGGTCAACGTGAAGGGCGCCTATCACGTCATTCGCTTCACCCTGCCCCATCTCATCGAAAGCGCGAGGCGGCACGGCAGCGAAGGACGCAGCGGCGGCCACCTGATCCTGCTGTCTTCCATCGGCGCGCAGCTGGTGATGCCGGGCGCATCGGATTATCAGACGGCAAAACACGCCATCAACCGGCTGTGCGAGTTCGTCCAGTCCGATCACGGGGAAGACGGCATCAAATGCTTCGCCATCCATCCCGGCGGCGTGGGGACCGAGCTCGGCTACAACATGCCGGAAGCCATGCACCAGTATCTCGTCGATGAGCCGGATCTCGCCGCAAGCTTTGCCGTGTGGCTGTGCTCGGGAAAAGCCGACTGGGCGAAAGGCCGCTATCTGAGCGCGACCTGGGATGTCATTGAACTCACCGCCATGAAGGACGGGATCGTGGCTGATGATCTGCTGGTAAACCGTCTGCGCACCACAGGGTGATGCGTTCCGGCGGCGACAGCACTGCGATCAGTGCTCCGTCTCCGCCGGGCGGTTGAAATGGTCTTCAATCCTGTCCCGGCTTTCGCAGATCAGCCTGCGCCAATCCCGCATCATCTTCGCATACTCCGGCTCGCCAAAGGCATCGCGGAGCCGTTCGTTTCCCTCCTCGCTCAACGCCGTCAGCCGGTATGAGACCTCCACGAGGGTGCCCTCCCCGCCATCGGATGCAACACGGACTTCCACCGTACCGGTGTCGATCTCTGGCGTCATTCGCGCGTACAGCGCGTGGCGCTCTTCCGTGTCGAAGTTCATCACCATCCAGAAAGTCTTGTGGCTCTGGGCAGTGGTCACAAAAACCGAGCCTTTCTCAAGGCCGTCGCCGGCGAGGATCACCGGGTTCCAGCCGGGCACCCAGAGTTTCTCGCCGGGGCCGGTAAACAGCGGGAACGCCCGATCAGCAGGCATGTCGAGCCGGAAAGACCCGCTGCGGGCAACGGATACTGCATCAGCGGATGTGAAATCCGCATCCTTGTGATGATCGGTCTGCATCTTGCACCTTTGAAATCGAGTGGAACCGCAAGCGCCGAAGCTGGCTCACGCACCCTTGCCCTCATCGGCAAATCTGTGGCTGTCGTCCGACGTCCAGTCGAGGTCGTAAACCGCCTTCAACTGGGCGATCTTTCGCTGCGTTTCCGGCGAAAACGGTGGCTTTCCCTCAAAGCTGTGCAGGGCCATCCCCTCGATGAGATCGCCAAGGGAAATGTCCAGATGTTCCGCCAGGCCCTTGAGAACCTTCAAAAGACGTTTTTCCAGGCGAACGCCGGTTTGCACACGTTGGATCGTATCGGTCATATCTGTTATATATGTACCTATGTACCAATAGTCAATGCGCTTGAATGAAAACCTTATCCCTGGCCCAAATACAAAAAGGCCCGCACGAAGCGGGCCTTTTTATTCTCGTGACTGCTCGGCAGATTGCCGGTGATGCGCCTTATTCGGCGGCCTCGCCCGACATGTCCGCGATGCGGGCATTGGCATCGGCAATCTTGCGCTTTTCCTCGATGATGAGGTCGTCGCGCTGGTTTGCCAGACGGCGCACCTTGTTCATCACACCGCCGGTACCGGCCGGGATCAGACGGCCAACGATGACGTTTTCCTTCAGGCCTTCCAGCGTGTCGGACTTGCCGGCGACGGCAGCCTCGG
>JAGRLQ010000172.1:1427-8927 GCA_020441735.1 Nitratireductor sp. | reverse complement strand
CACGACCACGCGGTCGGACAGATCCATCACCACACCCATGTCGTGTTCGATCAGCGCGATGGTGGTTCCGAACTGCTGGTTCACGTCGAGGATGAAGCGGCTCATGTCTTCCTTCTCCTCGAGGTTCATGCCTGCCATCGGCTCGTCGAGCAGCAGCAGGGAGGGTTCGGCGGCGAGTGCCCGGCCGAGTTCAACCCGCTTCTGCAGGCCATAGGGCAGACGGCCCACCGGCGTCTTTCGGATATGCTCGATCTCGAGAAAGTCGATGACGTGTTCGACCGCCTCACGGTGTTCGAGTTCCTCGCGTTCTGCCGGGCCGCGCCACAGCGCCTGCCAGAACAGATTCCTGTTCTGCAGCGTGATGCGACCGGTCATGATGTTGTCGAGCACGCTCATGCCCTTGAACAGGGCGATGTTCTGGAAGGTGCGGGCAATGCCCTGATGGGCGGCCACGTGGGGCCGCATGCGCGAACGTTTCTCGCCACGGAAGGTGATCGTGCCTTCCTGGGGATGATAAAAGCCGTTGATGACGTTGAGCATCGACGTCTTGCCGGCGCCATTGGGACCGATGATGGCGCGGATTTCGCCTTTCAGAATGTCGAAGGAAATGTTGGTAATCGCCTTCACGCCGCCAAAGGCAAGCGAGATGTTGTCGACCACCAGCAGCGGCTCGCCAGGCTCGATGCCGTCATCGGGCCGGGTCATGCGGATTTCGTGTATGGGCTTCAGGTGAACGTTCATTCCGCTGCCTCCTTCATCCCTTCGGCAACGAAAGTGGGTGCATGCTCTTGCATGTCGCGGATTTCAACATCGGCAGAAATCCTGCCCTTGCGGCCATCCTCGAAGACCACTTCGGTCTCGATGTGTTTTTCCTTCGAGCCGTCATAAAGCGCCGTGATCAGCGGCGCATAGCGCTCTGCAATGAAGGAACGGCGCACTTTCTGGGTGCGGGTAAGCTCACCGTCATCGGCGTCGAGCTCCTTGTGCAGCACCAGGAAACGGCGGATCTGCGAACCTGCCATCAGTTCCTCTGAAGCAAGGTCGCGGTTGACCTGGTCCACATGGGCCTCGATCGTCTTGTAGACTTCGGGATGCTGGGCCAGTTCCTGATAGGAGGCATAGGCAATATTGTTGCGCTCGGCCCAGCTTCCGATGGCCGTCAGGTCGATGTTGACGAAGGCGGCGCAATAGTCGCGGCCATCGCCAAAAGCCACCGCCTCCTTGATGTTGGGGAAGAACTTCAGCTTGTTCTCGATATATTTCGGCGCGAACAGGTTGCCGTTCTTCAGCTTGCCGACATCCTTGGCGCGATCGATGATCTTCAGATGACCTTCCTTGTCAAAGAAGCCGGCATCGCCCGTATGGACCCAGCCCTCCTTGGTCTTGGTTTCCCTGGTGGCATCGTCGTTCTTGTAGTAACCGACGAAGACACCCGGCGAGCGATAGAGCACCTCGCCATTGTCGGCGATCTTGATTTCCACGTCCGGTGACGGCTTGCCGACGGTGTCGGCCCTGATTTCACCGTCAGGCTGGGCGGTGATGTAGACGGAAGCCTCTGTCTGGCCGTAGAGCTGCTTGAGGTTCAGACCGAGCGACCGGTAGAAGGAGAAGATTTCCGGCCCGATCGCTTCGCCCGCCGTATAGCCCACCTTCATGCGGGTAAAGCCCATGCGGTTCTTCAATGGTCCGTAGACGAGATACTCGCCAAGAAAATACTTGAAGCGGTCCCAGGCGCCGACGGATTCGCCGTTGAGGATCGGCTCGCCGACCTTGCGGGCATGATCCATGAAACGATCGAACATCTTCTTCTTCAGGTTGCCGGCGTCCTCCATGCGGACGATAACGGCGGTCAGAAGGCTCTCGAATACCCTGGGTGGCGCGAAGAAATAGGTCGGTGCGATCTCGCGGCGGTCGGCATCGGCGGTTTCCGGGCTTTCCGGACAACACACGCAATAACCCGCCGTGTAATGCTGGGCGTAGGAAAAGATATGGTCGCCAACCCAGGCGAGCGGCAGATAGGCGAGTGTTTCCTCGGTCTCGTTGAGATCATCGAAGGCATTGGCGTTTTCCGCGCTGATGCGCAGATTGTCAAAAGACAGCATGACGCCTTTCGGGCGTCCGGTTGTGCCGGAAGTATAAAGCATGACGGCGATGTCGCTGCCCTTGCCCTTTTTGATGCCCTCCACCCAGGCCTTGTCGCCATTGGCCTCGAAGTCGGCCTCGCCCAATGCCTCGACACCATCGATGGCGTGCAGATCGGTATGGTCGTAATCGCGCAGCCCGCGGATTTCGTCATAGACAATCTTCTTCAGCTTCTTGAGCTGCTTGCCCATGGAGAGAACCTTGTCGACCTGCTCCTGGTCCTGGCAGATGGCAAACTTCACCTCGGCATGGTTGAGAACATAGACCATCTCCTCCGCCACGCTGTCGGCATAGACGGGAATGGGAACGCCGCCCAGCGCCTGAACCGCGCAGAACGACCAGTACAGGCGGGGCCGGTTCTGACCGATGATGGCAACCTTGTCGCCGCGCTTTACGCCCAGGGCTGCCAGCCCCATGGAAAAGGCGCGTATCTCAAACAGCAGTTCCGACCAGGTCCAGCTTTGCCATATGCCCAGGTCCTTGTGGCGCATTGCCGGACGATCTGCGAGCTTCACCGCATTTGAGAGCAAGAATTTTGGAAATGTATCCGTGACCGCGCCCGAAGATTTGGCAGCAGCCGTTTTGGTCTGCGCATTCATACGCCGACTCTCCTCCCTACGAACGGACGCAAACTGCGCCCTCCAATTTTTCTGCAAGCCCCTCCCGGCATAAGCAGAACCACGGGCTTTGCCGCTGTGCACCGCAAGGCCCTGTGGAATAGGGCCTATTGTGCAACCGCGACCGCCGAAGTCAACGTAAACACGCTGTGCAAAAATGCGCACCCGTTGTTCGCAACCCTAATACTGTTGGGCACCAATGGGCAAGCTGCAGATTTCAGGGATTTTTCCGCCCATGCGCAGTTTCGCCGCACCCAACTAAAGTCATATCTGCAGCCGACTGCAAAACAGCCGGTAGCAGGCACCGTTACTGTATTTTTGGAAGTAGCAGCGGAGTCCGGCTCAGGCGGCGAGAACCAGCCCGGTTGGATGCTCGCCGACAAACCGGGCAAATGCGTCGGGCGGCATGGGCTTGGCGAGGAAATATCCCTGCACCTTCTCGATGCCCAGACTGCAAACGAAATCCCAGGTTTCGCGATCCTCGATGCCCTCAGCCACAATCGGAATCCCCAGCTCACGGGCAAGCCCGACAGCGGAAATGACGGTCCGGCGGGAGAAGGGATCCTTCACGGCATTGAGCACGAAGGAACTGTCGATCTTCAGTTCCGAATAGGGAAAGTCCTGCAGGTTGCGGATGTTGGCGTGGCCGGTTCCGAAATCGTCGATCGAGATTTCGAAGTCGTAGATTCTCAGACGAGACAACACTTCCAGCGTGGTCGCATCCAGGTTGAGTGTCGCCGTCTCTGTGATTTCGAAGCCAATCATGCTGGCCGGCAGATGATGGCTGCGCATCATGGCGCAGATGCGGTCCGGCAGATTCGTATTGCGCAGCAGAGAGGCTGTGAGATTGAAGGCGAAGTGCAGCGTCCTGCTGATTGCGCGAAACCGCTGCAAGTCCTGCAGGAAGACGTTGAACAACTGGAAGGTCAGTTCCTCGATCAGGCCATTGTTTTCGGCGAATTCGATGAACTCGGCGGGCGAAAAGACAACCGCACCATCGTCACCGATCCAGCGGGCCAGAGCTTCCGCACCACCGATACGGCGGGTACGGGTATCCACCTTGGGCTGGTAATAGAGTTCGAACCGGCGTTCTGCGAGGGCCTGCCGGAAGGTTGCCTCGTCCAGTTGCGGCAAATCCGCTTCCGTTTCGGTTTTTACATGTGACGTCTGTGCCGGTTTTTCTGCCCTCAGAAGAACACTATCGAGCCCCTGTTTGCTGACGGGCTTGCCCAGATGCCCGATCAGATTGAGGCCCTGCAGTTTGGCGAGCTTGGCGGCATGCTCGAGAATATCGCCCTTGACACCCGACATGATCGCCAATGCGCCGGAATAATTGCGGTCATTGAGATGGCGCAGAAATTCAAGCCCGTCCATTTCCGGCATCTGAAGGTCGCTGACAATGAGATCGACCGGCTGCTGGGCGGAATCGAGGAGATCGAGCGCAATCCGCGAGTTGGTTGCGCTTTGAATGCCCGGCGTCCCCAGCCCTGTGAAATAGGAACTGAGAATGGCAATCTGCACCGGATCATCATCCACCAGCAGGACGTTGCGATATGGGGCTTCAGTCACGTTTCCATCTCCTGGACCGTTTCACCTGCCGGTGTTGACGGGCAGCTTCAACAAGCTGCTGAGTTCATTGGCGCTTTTCGATTTCTCCGGTTCCGTCGAAATCGATTTTGCTCTGGCGAAACTATCGCCGACCGGGATTAATTTTCCAGAAATCCTCAAGGTTAACGAAGCCGGTCGACAGCTAGCCGGCCACGCTGGCAGCCGGATTCTTTTCAGTTCTGCCGTCATCGGTGACTCGGTCGAGTTCGAACATGACGAGATCGTATTCCTGCGAAACAGTGCCAAACAATGCCGCGAGGGTCTGGTCGCAGGCGGAGGTGCCCAGCGCTGCATCTTCAAGCGCCTGACAGGCTGCGCCCATGCGCCCGGCGCCAATGTTGAAACTCATGGATTTGAGCGCGTGTGCCAGCCGGCCGATTTCGCCGGACTTGTCCTGCTCGATGGCAGCGGAGAGCTCGGCAAAAAGCTCCGGTGCATTGATCTTGTAGAGCTCACGCAACTGGTCCAGCATTGCGCCAAATCCGGCACCGGCAATTTCACGCAGGTTCTCAAGCATGGCCGGATCGAAAACACCGGCTTCAACCGTAGCTGAAGCGTCCTCGGAATCATCGGGTTTTGCGTTTTCAGGCTCGACTGCTTCCGCCTGCTGCAAGGAAACTGGATTCTCTCCGGCATCCAGCCATTTCGCCAGGCAACCTGTCAGGTCTCCAATCGTGAACGGCTTGACCATGATGGCATCCATACCGGCTGCTTCCGCACGGGCTTCGATGGTCTCCGCCTTGTGCGCGGTGAGTGCAACGACGGGAACATGATCGGCATTCCTGCCTGCTTCCTGTTCGCGGATTTTCCGCGTCGCCTCGAACCCGTCCATCTCCGGCATGGAGCAATCCATGAAGATGAGATCAAAATTGTTCCTGCCGGCAAGCTCAATGGCATCATAGCCGTTGTCGGCAATTACCGGTTCAACGGCAAACCGCGACAATGCCAGCACCGCCACTTCGCGGTTGACGGCGTTGTCGTCGACAAGCAGCACTTTGGCATTTGCATAGGAAATATGATCGGACTGCACCGTTCTTGAACTGTAGAGATCGGTTCCGAGCAGATTGCTGCCGGCGATGCGTTTGGCAACCTCCAGTACCGCAGGCGTGGAGACCGGACGCAAAATCGCATCCTGGACCGTGCCGGCGACAACCAGTTTTTCCATCAGCGTGTCTTCCAGAACCCCGACGGCAACGACTCGCGCCGTTTGCGGCATGGTCGGCAGTTCGGTCACCAGCGCAGGAAGGGTGAAAACGAGTTCGGCCTCTTTCAGATCGCCTTCCAGCAGATCGCCGGGGCTGATCGCCGTAACCGTGTGTCCGGCCCGGCGCAGCGCATCCACAATGATACCGCGGCTGGCGGTCGGCGGATGAATGACGATGGCCGGTATCGCCCGCGCAGCAGGATCCTTTTCCTGTGGTGCGGCGAGCGCTTCGACCGGAAGGGTAAACTGGAAGCTCGCCCCCTCGCCTTCCTGGCTCTCGACCCCGATTTCACCGCCCATCGCCTCGACAAGCTGGCGGCAGATCGCGAGGCCGAGGCCGGTGCCGCCGAATTTGCGTGTCGTGGTCTGGTCAGCCTGGCTGAAACTGTCAAAAATGCGGGCGGCATTTTCCGGACTGATGCCAATGCCTGTATCGGTAACGGCAAACCGCAGAACAGTGCCATCCTTGGTCTGCTCACCCTTGACGCTGATGGTGAGCGAGCCCTTTTCAGTGAACTTCAGCGCGTTGTTGGTCAGATTGGTCAGAATCTGGTGGAGCCGTGTGGGATCGCCCATCACCTCGTCAGGAACATTCGCGGCAACATGGCCGCAAATGTCCAATCCCTTGTCCGTCGCCGGCTTGAAGAACAGTTCAAGGACATCATCCATCAGGCTGCGGGTCGATACGGGGATGCGCTCCAGATCCAGCTTGCCAGCCTGAATCTTCGACAGATCCAGAATGTCATTGATAATGGCAAGCAGGCTGCGGCCGGACCGTGCAATGATATCGGCATAACGCTGATGGCGCGGATCAAGCCCGGCTGAAGCCAGCAGTTCGGAACTGACGAGCATCGAGTTCATCGGCGTGCGGATTTCATGGCTCATGGTAGCCAGAAACTCCGATTTGGCGGCATTGGCGCGGTCGGCCTCTTCCTTTGCTGCAGCCAGATCCCGCGTGCGCTCTTCGACCCTCTCTTCCAGTGTTTCCTGGTACTCGATGAGCTGGCGGTTGCGGGTCTCAATATCTTCCAGCATGCGGTTGAAGGATTGCGAGAGCAGCCTGATCTCGCCCTTTCCCTCTTCCGGCGCGCGGGTCGAATAGTCCGTTTCCTGGCCCAGCCGGTTCATCAGCTGGGACAGATTGTAGATCGGCAAGGTAAGGTGACGGATAACCATCCGGCTGACGGCGGTTGCGGTAAGCGCGAGCAACAGGGAAACCACAATATTGTAGGCGATGTTGCGGAAGAAGGCGCTGCGAACGGCGGATACATCGGCAAGCAGGCGGACCGTGCCAACCTCTCTGCCGGCATGAATTACTTCATCGCTGACCCATACATCGTCGGAAATCAGCAGGTTGGAGAAGGTGTCCTGCGGCAGTTCCCCGCTGCGGCGTTCCAGCAGCGTGTCAAACCCCATCTCGGCGAAGGTGGCTCCGTTGGTGTCCAACACCTCGGCAAAACGGAAGGATTCCAGTTTCGAAATACTGGTCAAGGCTTGCTGCACCTGGCGCCGGTCACCGTCGGCGAGCGGCACGGCAACGGTTGAACCGAAGACAACCGCGGTGTCGCGAAGCAGCGAAACCTGCTGGTCCAGTTCGCGGCGGAACTCCAGCCAGGTGAACGTACCGGAAGTCAGGATTACCGACGCAAAGATGATAAACCCGGCCGCCCATGAGAGGCGGTTTCCGAGCTTCTCACTGCTCTTCAGCCTGATATCAACGGTGGTCATTGGGGTCCTCGCATGCACCACCGGGCAAGTGTTGCACGCAATCGGTAAAAAATGGTGAACGACCGGTTACAATCAGCGTGAACCCCGGCCTGTCAGACCGTTCGTCCGTCAGCGCTTCAGGTGCGCCGAAGCAGACGGGCCAATGCCGTTGGGAACCGGGATTTCCGATTTGGCGTAATCGGAATTGATCTGCACGTTTGG
>JAGRLQ010000172.1:0-1360 GCA_020441735.1 Nitratireductor sp. | reverse complement strand
TCCTTGTCGATGAACAGTTTCGCGTTGGGAAGGTAGATCGTTCCCTCGAAACGTTCCGCGTCCTTGCTCTTGATTTCAAACATCCTGTTCTTCGAACTGCTGCGATCCTCGAAGAACAGGATGCCGGCAAGAGGCCCGGTCTTGGGAGCCGTCAGATGCACCTGGGTTGAGGTGCCGAAGCTGAAGGTCGATGCTTCGCCGACAAAGGATATGCCGACAAACTCGCCAATCATCGAGGCGTTGCCCTCGACGATGAGGGGCCCATCCTTGATGGTATAGTTGCCGGGCAGAAGCACGACCTGTGCCAGGCCGCCAATATCGATTCCGCCGCAATAGGTGCCGGGCGAAAGTGTCACAACACCAGCACTTAATTTCAGATCATACTCCTTGCAACTGCCGGCAGCAGGCTGCTTGCGGCTTGCAAGAGGATCGGTCAATTGCGGGCTGTCGGTGATGGGTCGCGGGTCGAAAGCCTCAAGCGGGCCGTCATAGCCACCGCTTGAATAGGAGCTTACCGCAGAAAGCGTGGCGCCCTGGACGAGAGAAATGCCTTCGCTGGATTTTGAATTCGAATAGACCGAGCAGCCATCCGCTTCCATGGAAGATTTTCCCGAAAGCGACAAGGCGCCGCTCGATGACGGGTCGAGTGCAACAACACAGATGCTCTCCTTGCCGGTCAGTTTGGCGGTGGCATTGACCTTGAGCGGCAGGGCGTCCGGCTTGATGAAATGGAGCAGCAGCGGTTCCCAGTAATAGGCCATGGAAACGGTGAGTTCCCGATTATCGGAAGCGCTGGCGCCGACGGTGACCGAACCGTCTCCATCGGCAAGACTGAGTTTCGTGAAAATGCTGGAATTGGCGTAGTTCTTGGCGACGCTTTCCGCCGTTTTCTTCGATGTGCCGGCGATTGCCAGCTCCTTGACACCGACCAGTGCAGCGCCATCGGCAACTTCCTGCAGCGCGCCCTGGGCATGTTGCATCATGGTGTAATCGACTGCGCCACCGGCGACCAGCATCAGCGGCACGGCGGCAACACCGATCGTTGTTGCGAAGTTACCTCTACGGCACTTCAAAAACGACTTCAGGGACTCTCGCACTTTGACCGCCTGCTATTACCTTGCGGGCGGAAACTAGCCGAAAAACGTTAAAATTTTGGATAAAGCCAGCTTCACCGTGGAAACAAAGCGAAAGGCTTTGTTAACCGACAGACCGGCTCTCCGCCAGACCATCGAGCCAGTCAGGATCCATTTCCGGAACCGAGGACAGCAGCAGCTCGGTATAGTCGGGATGGGGCGGCGACAGAATTTCGCTCTTTGGTCCCTGCTCGACAACCTTGCCCTGGAACATCACCACGATCTCG
>JAGRLQ010000171.1 GCA_020441735.1 Nitratireductor sp. | reverse complement strand
TCGGCGACATCATCGTCAAGCCGCTTTACGGCAATGGCGGTGCCGGCGTCTTCCGCCTTGCCGAGGGCGACCAGAACCTGTCTTCCCTGCTTGAGATGTTCGACGGCATGTTCCGTGAACCCTTCATCGCCCAGCGCTATCTGAAAGACGTGCGCAAGGGCGACAAGCGCATCATCCTCGTCGATGGCGAGCCGGTCGGTGCGATCAACCGGGTGCCGGCAGAGGGCGACGCCCGTTCCAACATGCATGTCGGTGGCGTTGCCGAACATGCCGAACTGACACCGCGGGAAAAGGAAATCTGCGAGGCGATCGGCCCACGCCTGAAGGAAGAGGGCTTCATCTTTGTCGGCATTGACGTCATTGGCGACTGGATGACCGAGATCAACGTGACTTCTCCAACGGGTATCCGCGAGGTGAAGAGGTTCTCCGGTACCGACATCGCCGCGCTGATCTGGGACGCAATCGAAAAGAGAAAATGAAAAAGCCGTTTGTAACCGTACTTTGCGCAATGCTGGCCTGGAGCGGCATTGTCGCGCCTGTTCTTTCCGGCAATGCCTTTGCCTTCTACGACCGCGATGCGCCGGACCGCATCATGCGCCAGGCAAAACTGATGCGCCGTCAGGGCAAGTATCCCGTTTCCCTTGAATGCGGTGCCGGTAGCGTGACGGGGCCGTTCAACCCGGATGTGGACATCGAATGGCGAGACAATGCCGCCAACATCCGGTGGGAGATGTATGTCTACAAGGGACAGCTTGAACCCACACCCAGTGTCGGTACCGACTGGAAGCGGGTCGTTCACATCGTGCTGCCTACCGGGGATGATCGCTTCTATTGCCTGCTGTTCTACGGACGGTAAAACTAGCGCAAAAATTGATTCTTGCAAAAAGAGTACAGTTTCTGCGAGAAGTGAAAAGGTTCTTTTCTTTCTTCCCGGATTGCAATCGCAACTAATCCCTGTCTGTTAGGTTCCATACCAAGAAAACAGAGGTTCCCAATGAAACGGCCTGGTTTTGTTACTACTTGCCTGCTTGCCGCTGCAATCGCTCTTCCGCAAATACATGTCGCAGCCGATGCTTGGGCATTCGGTTCCTATGCCTCGCCGGACAAGATCATGCGGACAGCCAAGCAGATGCGCCGCCAGGGGAAATATCCGGCCTCTTTGCGTTGCTCGGCCGATTTATCGCAGCGGTATATCAAACCGGAGGTCGAAGTTGACTGGCGGGAAAACACTCGCAACGTTGACTGGGAGATGTATGTTTACAAGGGTCAACTGGAATTCCAGCCGGGTGAACCAGGGAAAAACAGCGGCTGGAAGCGTGTTTCGCGCACCGTTATCCCGCTTGGGGGCACAAAATTTATTTGCCTGCTCTACTATAAACGGTGATCGGTAACCGACTTCCATTGCGTGCAGTAATTCAGAACAAAAAAAGAACATACCCTTGACAGAACGCCATTCCGGAATCTAGGGTTGCAATTTCACGGCGTTGCGACCGTTCCGTTATCCGGCGGAAAACCCACCACCTGCAATCCGGTTTATTCGACTGCGGCTGCTGCGGCCTGAGGCCTGCGGACATCCGCTTCGCATGGGGACGGGATATGGTCTCACGGGTTCAGACGGTTGCCTTTCATGGCATCGAGGCCGTGCCGGTCGATGTGCAGGTCATGGTTGCGCCGGGCCAGTTGCAGATGCCCATTGTCGGACTGCCCGACAAAGCGGTGGCCGAAAGCCGCGAGCGGGTCAGGTCGGCGCTGCATGCTTCCGGCCTTGCCATGCCGCCCAAGCGTGTGACGGTCAATCTGGCACCTGCCGACCTGCCCAAGGAGGGTAGCCATTTCGACCTGCCGATCGCCCTTGGCCTGATGGCGGCACTCGGCGCCATCCCTTCCGATATTCTCGACCGCTATGTGGTAATGGGGGAACTTTCCCTCGATGGAACGCTGATGCCCGTGGCCGGCGTGCTGCCGGCGGCAATGGCTGCCAATGCGCTCGGCAAGGGGCTGATCTGCCCGGCGGCCAGCGGACCGGAAGCGGCATGGGCCGATCCGGAAATGGAAATTCTCGCCCCCCAAAGCCTGATCGGGCTTGCCAATCATTTTCGCGGCACCCAGGTGCTTTCAAGACCGAAGCCGGGTATCCGCGAAACCGCCGGAAACCTGTCCGATCTGGCGGATATCCGGGGTCAGGAAACCGCCAAGCGGGCGCTGGAAATTGCTGCTGCCGGCGGCCACAACATGCTGATGGTTGGCCCGCCGGGCGCGGGAAAATCCATGCTGGCTTCCCGGCTTCCCGGTATTCTTCCCAAGTTGTCGCCAAAGGAATTGCTGGAAATCTCGATGATCCAGTCGATTGCGGGCACCATTGCCGGCGGCCAGCTTTCCGACAGCCGCCCTTTCCGCGCGCCGCATCATTCTGCCTCCATGGCGGCGATGGTCGGCG
>JAGRLQ010000170.1 GCA_020441735.1 Nitratireductor sp. | reverse complement strand
CGGCATGAGCGAGCGCGGCATGGGTTCTGCCGTCGGTCAGGTGCCGGAATACATCGAAATGGTGGCGCGCTGGTGCAAGGCGAACACCCGGATGCCGGTGATCGTCAAGCTGACGCCGAACATCACCGATATCCGCTATCCGGCGCGTGCCGCGAAAGCCGGTGGCGCTGATGCAGTGTCGCTGATCAACACGATCTCCTCGATTACCTCGGTCAATCTCGACACATTTTCGCCGGAGCCCTCGATCGACGGCAAGGGCAGCCATGGCGGCTATTGCGGCCCGGCCGTCAAGCCGATCGCGCTCAACATGGTGGCCGAGATCGCCCGTGATCCCGAAACGGTCGGCCTGCCGATTTCCGGCATTGGCGGGGTGACCACCTGGCGCGATGCAGCCGAGTTCATCGCGCTCGGCGCCGGAAACGTGCAGGTCTGCACGGCGGCCATGACCTATGGTTTCAAGATCGTCGAGGAGATGATTTCCGGGCTTGAAAACTGGATGGACTCCAAGGGCCACAGGACACTGGATGACATTACCGGACGGGCGACGGGAAATGTCACCGATTGGCAGTATCTGAACCTCAACTATGTTGCCAAGGCGAGCATCAACCAGGATGCCTGCATCAAATGCGGTCGCTGCCACATCGCCTGCGAGGATACCTCGCACCAGGCAATCACCCACATGGTCGATGGCGAACGCCGTTTCGAAGTGATCGAGGAAGAATGCGTCGGCTGCAATCTCTGCGTCAATGTCTGCCCGGTCGAGAACTGTATCACCATGGAGCCGCTCAAGGCGGGCGCGCTCGACAAGCGCACGGGCGAGAAGGTCAAGAAGCAATACGGCAACTGGACGGAGCATCCCAACAATCCGTCCCGCGTTGCCACCGAATAGATCGAGTTTCCTCCCGGGAGGGGGCGGGTGCTGACGGGGTTTACTCCGGCTGCCTCGCTCCCTCCACGGTTTTCAGACTGCCATGAACAATCACGCCACCGGAAAAGACAAATGGCTCGGCCACCTGGCCATGCTGCTGTTTGCCGTGCTGATCGCAGGCTCCTTTTCCATCGGCGATCAGGCAGCACCACATATCGCGCCGGCAGCGCTCAACTCGGTGCGCTTCTTCCTTGCCGCCCTGCTGATGGGGATCGCGGCATTCGCCGTTACCGGCAAGGTGCCCGGCTGGCCGCAAGCGCCCTGGCGGTTTGCGGTGCTCGGCGGGCTGATGGCGGTCTATTTCGTGCTGATGTTCGTGGCGCTGCAGATCACCGGCCCTGTCTCCACCGGTGCGGTGTTCACCCTCATTCCGCTGATGAGCGCCGGTTTCGGCTGGCTTTTCCTGCGCCAAACCACAAGACCGGTGGTGATGCTCAGCCTGCTGGTGGCAGCAGCCGGTGCCATCTGGGTGATCTTCAAGGGCGATATCAACGCCATCCTCGGCTTCGAGGTCGGACGCGGCGAGGCGATCTTTTTCATCGGCTGCGCCTGCCATGCGGCCTATGCACCGCTGGTGCGCAAGTTCAGCCTTGGCGAGCCGACCGTTGCCTATTCCTTCTACACACTGGCAGCCGTCTGCATCTGGGTGACGCTGGCAGGATTGCCCGACATCATCGCGACCGACTGGGCGGGCCTCCCGGCAGTCGTCTGGATTGCCATCGCCTATCTCTTCATCTTCACCACGGCGCTGACCTTTTTCCTGCTGCAATTCGCCGCCCTGCGGCTGCCGGCCTCCAAGGTGCTGGCCTATGGCTATCTGACACCCGCCTTCGTGATCGTGCTCGAGGGCATGATCGGTCATGGCTGGGCAAGCGTGTCGGTGCTTGCCGGCGCACTGGTCACCGCCGCATCGCTCGCTGTGCTCGCCTTCGCGCCGGACGGGTAGCTCAGGGTTTCAGACCACCGAGGAAGAGCTGGTCCAGATATCGCGCTGCATCCTCGAAACGTCCCTCGCCGGAGCGCTTCGGGCCGAGCACCTTGCAAACCTGGGCGTCAAAATCGGCATAGTGCTGGGTCGTCGCCCAGATCGAGAAGATCATGTGATAGGGGTCCACCCGCGCCAGCTTGCCACGCTCGATCCAGCGACTGATGACCCGGGCCTTTTCATCGACCAGTTTCTTCAGGTCTTCCATTTCATCGGCAATGCGCGGTGCGCCCTGAAGAATTTCATTGGCAAACAGCCGGGACTCGCGGGGATAGTCTCGCGCCATTTCAAGCTTGCGGCGGATGTAGCTGCGGATTTCCGTCAGCGGTTCACCTTCCGCATCGAGCCTTCTTAAAGGCTCGAGCCAGGTTTCCAGCAGCCGGTCGATCAGCATGCGGTGCATGACTTCCTTGTTCTGGAAATAGTAGAGAAGGTTGGGCTTCGACATGCCTGCCTGTTCGGCAATCTGGTCGATGGTGGCGCCGCGAAAACCGTGCGCGGAGAAGACTTCGAGGGCCGCCTCCAGAATCAGTTCCTCGCGCTCGGCCTGAATCCGGGTACGCCGGCGCGTTTTGGCTGCTCTGGGTTCAGCTACCGGCAATTCGGGCTCCTCCCGCCATTTCCTTTTCTCCAGAAACACCGCCTTCAATCATCTGAAGAAAGTGCTTCATAGCGGCATTTTACACCTTGAGAGTCAAAGCGGAACCTGTAATCTTTACCAACCGGTCAATTTTTTCAGGAGGGGAATTTGCCGCCGGCCAGACAACAGGCCACAGCGACGATTCTGGTCGACGACGACCGTGTACGGGTCACCCGGTTCGACTTTGCTCCGGGTGCCGAGACAGGCTGGCACCGGCATGGCCATGATTATGTAGTCACCCCTGTAACGGAATGCCAGATGCTGCTTGAGGAGCCTGGCGGCACAAGCCGGGAAGTATCGATGCCCGCCGGCGCTGCCTATCGCCGGCAGGAAGGCGTCGAGCACAATGTCATCAATGCCGGCAATGCGCCGATGACATTTGTGGAAACGGAATTGAAGTAGGAGGAAGGCCATGGCTGCGCCAGGCGAAAACCTGAAGATCAACGGTGACAGGCTTTGGGACTCCATCCACGAGATGGCGGAAATCGGCCCGGGGATTGCCGGCGGTTCGAACCGCCAGACGGTCACCGATGAGGATGGCGAAGGCCGCAAGCTGTTCCAGAAATGGTGTGAGGCGGCAGGCTGCACCATGGGCGTCGACCAGATGGGCACGATGTTCATGATGCGGCCCGGCACCGATCCAGATGCCCTGCCCGTCTATGTCGGTTCGCATCTCGACACGCAACCGACCGGCGGACGTTATGATGGCGTGCTGGGGGTGCTTGCGGGTCTCGAAATCGTGCGTAGTCTCAACGACCTCAACATCAAGACGAAACATCCCATCGTCGTTACCAACTGGACGAATGAGGAAGGCACCCGCTTTGCGCCTGCCATGATGGCATCGGGCGTTTTCGCCGGCGTGCTGGAGCAGGATGATATCTACCAGCATACCGATGCCGCCGGGCTGAAGTTCGGCGACGAGTTGGAGCGCATCGGCTGGAAGGGCGAAGAGGAAGTCGGCGCCCGCAAGATGAAGGCCTTCTTCGAATTGCATATCGAGCAGGGACCGATTCTGGAGGCCGAAGGCAAGGATATCGGCGTTGTCACCCACGGCCAGGGACTGCGCTGGATCGAGTGCACGATCACCGGCAAGGAAAGCCATACCGGCTCGACGCCGATGCCGATGCGCAGGAATGCCGGGCGTGGGTTGGCGCTGGTTACCGAGCTTGTGCACAAGATCGCCATGGATAACGCGCCGAATGCAGTGGGCGCCATCGGCCATATCGACGTCTATCCGAACTCGCGCAACATCATTCCCGGCAAGGTGGTTTTCACCGTCGATTTCCGCAGCCATGAACTCGATCGCCTCAACGCCATGGTCGAGCGGCTGAAGGCTGAAGCGCCGGGGCTTTGCGAAAGCATTGGCGTTTCCTTCGACTGCGAGATTGTCGGCCAGTTCGACCCGCCGGAGTTCGACCATGGCTGCGTCAAGGCAATCCGCGATGCGGCCGAGCGGCTCGGCTATTCGCACATGGATATCATCTCGGGCGCGGGGCACGATGCCTGCTGGATCAACCGGGTGGCACCGACCGCCATGGTGATGTGCCCCTGCGTCGACGGATTGTCGCACAACGAGGCCGAGGACATTTCCAAGGAATGGGCGGCGGCCGGCGCGGACGTGCTGTTTCATGCGGTGGTCGAAACGGCGGAGATCGTGGAGTGATCTATGGATATAATAATTGCTGCCGGGACGGCGCACCGAGAAACTGTGCTCAGTGCTCCATACCCATGCGATGATCCGGCAAAATACAATTTTCAGATTACGACCGGATATGGATACGTTTCGGTTCTTTTCCAACGAAGGGGAGCTGCTTCAGGAGGGTATCTCGGTGGTTCATATAATGTGGTGAGGAAAGCACGTGCAAACTTGCCCATCAAACTGGCCATCGAAATGGTGATCCATGGCCTGACACAAGGTGAGCATGAACTTAGCAGTTCTGAAGCCCGCAGATTAATACTGGCAGTCGCAGGAAACATGCCCGACGATAAGATTTCGAACGTAGAGAGTTGAGTTGTGGGAGCATTGCTGAAAAACGCCAAGTGGATGGATGGCGCGGTGTGGACCGTGCTGATGATTGCCGTGTGGTGTGCCTATGAGTTCGCCTATCGCGGGGTTGCCATCGACGCCATGACGCTGATCCGGATCGTCGCGATCTGGGCGCTGGCAGGCGCTGGATATGCCATATTGTCGGGATGGTTTGCCCAACGTGGCAAACAGAAAAAGGATTAGCGCGGCAACGCCGCCAGAGAGATCGAACAGGGAGGAACCCATGTCCAGCACGGTTATCAGGAACGGCACGATTGTTACCGCCGATTTGACCTACAAGGCGGATGTGAAGATCGAGAAGGGTGTCATTACCGAGATCGGCCCGAAGCTTTCCGGCGACAGGGAGCTGGACGCGACCGGCTGCTATGTCATGCCGGGCGGGATCGACCCGCACACCCATCTGGAAATGCCCTTCATGGGCACCTATTCCTCCGATGATTTCGAGAGCGGCACGCGGGCTGCCCTTTCCGGCGGCACGACCATGGTGGTCGATTTTGCCCTGCCCTCTCCCGGCCAGTCGCTGCTGGAAGCAATCCAGATGTGGGACAACAAGTCGACGCGGGCCAATTGCGATTACTCCTTCCATATGGCGGTGACCTGGTGGGGCGAGCAGGTCTTCAACGACATGAAGACCGTGGTCGAGGAGCGC
>JAGRLQ010000169.1 GCA_020441735.1 Nitratireductor sp. | reverse complement strand
TTCCGCCAGAATTGATTTCCATTTGAGCGCCATCAATGCCAGCCAGACGCTGATGGCCGTATCAGCTCATGCATGACAACAAGATGTTAAACCAATTGTGATATCGATAGCGCCCGGCACGGGATGCTATCGTCGGGCTTTGACGCTTTAACGGGTCTAACGGAATGCAGGCCGCAATGAGGGGCCAGGACAAGGGAACGGGGTATGCTTTTTCAGCGCAGGTCACCACCTGATTGGCGCGAGAAATTGCGGGTGGCTGTCTGGCCGCGCCGTTCCTGGAACCGTTCCCTGAAATACCTTGCCAAGCGTGTCCTTCGCCTGACCGCTTCTCCTCATGCCATTGCTGCGGGCATCGCTGCCGGTGTATTTGCTTCCTTCACGCCGTTCATGGGCATGCACTTCATCATCGCCTTCATTGTTGCCTATGTCATTGCCGGCAACATGATTGCCGCGGCAACGGGAACCTTTGTCGGCAATCCGATTACCTTTCCCTTCATCTGGGCAGCCACCTATTCTACCGGCAATTTCATTCTCAAGGGCGAAACCAACGGTCACCGGCCGGAAGAATTCCTGCAGGGGCTTACCGATGCCAGCCTCTGGCATTCCGGTCTGCACGGCATCGTCGAACTGGCAGCCTCAATCTGGGAGCCGGTTTTGAAACCGATGAGCGTCGGCGCCATCCCGGTAGGCATTTCCGCCGCGCTGGTCGCCTATGTCATCACCCGCTGGTCGGCGGTCGCCTTCCAGCTTTCCCGGCGCAAGATGCTGGCTGAAAAGGCCCGCAAGCTGAAGGAAAGGGCAATGGCGAACGCCGAGCGCAATCAGGCATCCAGCACCTGACGGCTGATATCGCCTGCCGGGAACCGTTTCCAAGCGGAGCAAAAAAGACTAAGTAACCCCCATGATCATCGGCATGGGCAACGACCTCATCGATATCCGCCGCGTCGAGCGCAGCATTGAACGGTTTGGCGACCGATTCATCCAGCGTGTTTTCACCGAAATCGAGCAGGCGAAATCCGACAGGCGCCGCGAGCGGGCGGCCTCCTATGCCAAGCGGTTCGCTGCCAAGGAGGCCTGTTCCAAGGCGCTCGGCACCGGCATCAGCCGGGATGTCTTCTGGCGGGACATGGGCGTGGTCAATCTGCCAGGCGGCAAGCCGACCATGAAATTGACCAATGGCGCAGCGAAAAGGCTTGAAGAACTCATGCCGCAGGGTTACGTAGCCAGAATTCACCTGACGATTACCGACGACAAGCCTCTGGCGCAGGCCATCGTGATCATCGAGGCGATTGCGGCCGGCGATAACCCGGAACCCGAAGCGCAGTAGAGCCGCTAGAAATGAATCCCACCAGACAGGAAGATATCGTGAGCGAAAAAGCCAGTTCCCAGAAGGAAGGCGGGTTTGCCGAGACCGTCAAGATCATCGTTCAGGCGCTTATCCTCGCCCTGTTTGTGAGAACCTTCCTGTTCCAGCCCTTCACCATTCCTTCCGGCTCGATGATTCCCACCCTGCTGGTCGGCGATTATCTCTTCGTGTCAAAATACTCCTACGGCTACTCCAAATACTCCTTCCCGCTGTCACCGGATGTCTTCGATGGCCGCATCTGGGAGGGAACGCCTCAGCGCGGACAGATCGCCGTTTTCCGCCTGCCGAGCAATCCCTCGATAGACTACATCAAGCGTGTCATCGGCCTTCCCGGGGACCGCGTTCAGGTGCGCGAAAGCATTCTCTACATCAATGACGAGCCGGTGGCGCGTTCGCCTGCCGGCATGTACCGGCACCCCGATGGCGGACCGGAAATACCGATGTTCACCGAAACCCTGCCCAATGGCGTTTCCTATCAGGTCATCGAAACCAATCTGCGTGGTGCGGGCGACGATACGCGGGTTTTTGAAGTGCCGCCGGGCCACTATTTCATGATGGGCGATAACCGCGACAACTCCCTCGACAGCCGTTTCGATGTCGGTTTCGTACCGCTGGAGAATTTCATCGGCCCGGCCCGCTCCATCTTCTTCTCGGTTGCCAACGGTGCCCACCCGCTTGCCATCTGGCGCTGGCCGACCGACATGCGCACGGACCGTCTGTTCCGGGGGCTGTGAGCGTATGAGCACAACGAGCAAATCCCGCGGCTCCAAGCGCTTCGGCGTGCTTGAAAAGCGCCTGGGATATGCTTTTTCCGAATACGAGAATCTCGAACGCGCACTGACCCATGCCAGTGTGCGCAAGAAGTCCGACAACAATTTTCATTATCAGCGGCTGGAATTCCTCGGTGACCGGGTGCTGGGCCTGGCGGTGGCGGAACTTCTGTTCGAAAAATACCCCGATTCCAATGAGGGTGAACTTTCATTGCGCCTCAACGCCTTGGTCAAGGGGCGCACGCTTGCCGAGATTTCCGACGAGTTGGGCCTGCACGAATTCATCCGCACCGGCGGCGACCTGAAGGAACTGACCGGCAAGCGCATGCAGAGCGTGCGCGCCGACGTGCTGGAAGCGCTCATCGCCTCGATCTATCTCGACGGTGGATTGCAGGCCTCTGTCGATTTCATCAAGCGCTTCTGGAAGGAGCGCCTGCACATGGCCGAGGATGCCAAGCGCGACTCCAAGACATCGCTGCAGGAATGGGCCCATTCCAACCGCTTTGGCACGCCGCGCTACAAGGAGCAGAAGCGCACCGGACCCGATCATGATCCCGTCTTTACCGTCATCGTGCAGGTCAACGGCAAGGAGGATGCCTCTGGCACTGGTCGCTCCAAGCGCGCTGCCGAACAGAGCGCAGCCAAGTCGATGCTGATCCGTGAAGGCATCTGGAACGAGGATGAGGCGACCCTATGAGCGCCGGTAATGACCTTCCTGAAAACAGCGAAATGCAGGACAATGCGCCGACACGCGCCGGCTTCGTCGCACTGATCGGCGCGCCCAATGCCGGCAAATCAACGTTGATGAACCGGCTGGTCGGTACCAAGGTATCGATTGTCACCCACAAGGTGCAGACCACCCGGGCCATCATTCGCGGCATTGCCACGCACGACAATACACAGATTGTCTTCGTCGATACCCCCGGCATTTTCAAGCCGCGGCGCAAGCTTGACGAAGCCATGGTCATCACTGCCTGGGGTGGGGCAAAGGATGCCGATCTCGTCGCCCTGCTGATAGATGCCGAGCGCGGCGTTACCGACGATGTTGCAGCGATCCTCAGGGGGTTATCCGAGGTAAAGCAGCCGAAAATCCTGATCCTCAACAAGATCGATGCCGTTGCGCGGGAAAAACTGCTGGAACTGACGGCAAAAGCCAATGAACTGGCTGGTTTCGACCGGACATTCATGGTCTCGGCACTCAAGGGCGATGGTTGCGGCGACCTGATGGACTATCTGGCCGCCGCCATGCCGCAGGGCCCGTATCTTTATCCCGAGGATGATGTTTCCGATCTGCCTTTGCGCCAGCTTGCTGCCGAGATCACCCGCGAAAAGCTCTATCTGCGCCTGCACCAGGAACTTCCCTACGCTTCCCATGTGGAGACCGAAAGCTGGAAGGAAACCGACAAGGGCGTTCGCATTGACCAGGCGATCTATGTCGAGCGCGACAGCCAGAAGAAGATCATCATCGGCAAGCGCGGCGAGACCATCAAGGCGATCTCCACGGCCGCCCGCAAGGAACTCACAGAGATCCTGGAAAAGCCGGTGCACCTGTTCCTGTTCGTCAAGGTACGCGAAAACTGGGTCAACGATCCCGAGCGTTACCGGGAAATGGGGCTTGAGTTTCCCCGCTGAAACCCGTCTCTTCGGAACATGGACTGGAAAGACGAAGGCCTGATTCTCGGTGTCCGCAAGCACGGCGAAACCAGTGCGATCCTGGAAGTGATGACGGCAGCCCACGGCCGACACATGGGTCTGGTGCGTGGCGGACGTTCCTCGCGCCAGCGCCCCGTGCTGCAGGCCGGCAATTCCGTTCTGCTGGAATGGCGCGCCCGGCTGGAGGAGCATCTCGGCACGTTTGCCGTCGAAGGCCAGAGCCTGCGCGCGGCGCAACTGATGGAACTGCCGCTTGGTATTTACGGGCTGCAGACGCTGGCTGCCCATCTTCGCCTGCTGCCCGAGCGGGACCCGCATCCGGGCTTGTATGAGGCAGCCCTTGTGGTGCTCGAACATCTCGACGATCCCGAACGCACCGCGAGGCTGATGATCCGCTTCGAACTGGCAATTCTCGAGGAACTGGGTTTCGGTCTCGATCTCGGCAAATGCGTCGCCACGGGTTCAAAGGCGGAACTGGTCTGGGTTTCCCCGAAAAGCGGCAGAGCCGTCAGCCGTGAGGCGGGAAAACCCTGGGAGGGCCAGTTGTTGCCGCTGCCGCCCTTTCTGCTGGATGAGAAAAGCCGTGCGCTCCTGGCGGCAGAAGGCGGTCAGGCGGAGGCCGCCGCGATGGCGGACCTGCTGGCTGAAGGTTTCAACCTTTCCTTTTATTTCCTCAACCGCAACGTCTATGGTCCACGGGGCATCCGGCCGCCCGACGAGCGGGCAGGGCTGATACGCAGGATACGGTCTGCCGTGAAGTAGACGGCGGCGGGGAGACAAGCAGATGGCAGATCATGGGTATGAAAGCGGCAGGCTGAACCTGCCTTTCGTCGGCTTTGCCACCTTTGGCAAACGGCCGATCGCCGAGGATTGGGACAAGCTTGATGCCGATATTGCGATCCTTGGCGCACCGTTCGATTTTGGCACGCAATACCGCTCCGGCGCTCGTTTCGGGCCGCGGGCAATCCGGGAAGCCTCGACGCTTTTTTCCTTCGGCCACGCCGGTGCCTACGATCATGAGGATGAAGCGGTTTATCTTCCGGGCAGCGTGAGGATCGTCGACATGGGCGATGCCGACATCGTCCACACCGACACGGAAAAGAGCCATGCCAACATTGAGGCAGGCGTGCGCAAGGCGCTTGCCGCTGGCAGCCTGCCGGTAGTTTTGGGCGGCGATCACTCGGTCAACATTCCCTGCGTCCGCGCTTTCGATGATCAGGAACCCATCCACATCATCCAGATCGACGCGCATCTTGATTTTGTCGATGTCCGCCACGGCGTGCGCCATGGCCATGGCAATCCGATGCGCCGCGCTGCCGAGCAGGATCATGTGACGGGGCTGACCCAGATCGGTATCCGCAACGTCTCTTCAACGGCCAGGGAAGGTTATGAGGATGCCCGCAAAATGGGTTCCGACATTCTTTCAGTGCGCCAGTTTCGCAAGCTGGGCGTTGAAGCGGTGGCAGACCGCATCCCGGCGGGAAAACGCTATTACGTGACCATCGATATTGACGGTTTCGACCCGTCCATTGCGCCCGGGACCGGCACGCCCTCCCATGGCGGTTTTACCTATTATGAGGTGCTGGAATTGTTGCAGCTTGTTGCACGGCGCGGCGACGTTGCCGGCATAGACTTGGTCGAGGTGGCCCCCGACTACGACCAGACCGGTTCGACCGCCTTTCTCGCCGCACAAATCCTGCTCAATTTCCTCGGCTTCATCATGCACGCCCGGGGCCACTGAGTTTCATCAAAAGGAAAACCCATCCGTGAGTGAAGACAATCGAGTCATGCCGCCCGATGCAGACGTCGGCACCATCCCCGTGGAACTTGCGCAGAAGCATGCCGGGATCGAGCTGTTCGACATGATGATCGCGGGCGAACTGCCGCCGCCGCCGATTGCAAAAACGCTTAATTTCAAGCTCACAGAAGCTGAAAAGGGCAGGGCGGTCTTTCGCGGCATTCCGCTGTTCGAGCACTATAACCCGCTTGGAACGGTGCACGGCGGCTGGCCGGCAACGATCCTGGATTCAGCGCTGGGGTGCGCGGTCCAGACCATGCTGCCCAAGGGCGTCGGCTACACGACGGTCGAGTTCAAGGTCAACCTGGTGCGCCCGATGTTCGAAACCACCGGTGAGGTCGTTTGCGAGGGCAGGGTCATTCACATGGGCCGCACCATCGCCACTTCCGAGGCAACGCTGAAAAATGCCGAGGGCAAGCTGATTGCCCATGGCACGGAAACCTGTGCCATCCTTCCTTTGGGCAGCAAGGGGTAGGAGCAGGAGCGTATGTCCACCCTGCTGATCGTCTACCACACGCGCACCGGCGGCAGCCGGCAAATGGCGGAATCTGCCGCAGACGCGGCACGCGAGCACGGGCCGGTGTTGGTCATGACAGCGGATCAGGCAGGACCGGCGGATTTGCTGAAAGCGGGCGGCTATCTGTTCTGCGAGCCGGAGAACCTGGCCGCGATTTCGGGCGTGATGAAGGATTTCTTCGACCGCTGCTATTATCCGGTGCTGGGGCGTATCGAGGGACGGCCCTATGCCCAGATGGTGTGTGCGGGTTCCGACGGCGAAAACGCCGTGCGCCAGACAGCCCGCATCGCCACGGGCTGGCGGCTGAAGGAAGTCCAGCCGCCACTTATCGTCTGCACCCATGCCCAGACGCCGGAGGCGATACTGGCGGAAAAGACCATTCCCGAGGCAGATCTCGCCAAATGCCGCGAGATCGGTGCAGCACTGGCAGCCGGTCTTGCCATGGGTGTGTTCTAGGCAGCAACGCCGCCGCAGTTACTCCGCCGCTTCCATCCGCGCTACCGGCGCCTGCTTGATCGGCCAGTGGACGATGGCTGCAAAGATGCCGAGCCCAACGCCGATCCACCAGACCGGATCGAAACTGCCATAGATATCGAACAGATAACCGCCCAGCCAAACGCCCAGGAACGAGCCGATCTGGTGGGAGAAGAAGACGATACCGCCGAGCATGCCGAGATAGCGCGTGCCGAACATGACGGCGACGAGCGCATTGGTCGGCGGCACGGTTGAAAGCCACAGCACGCCCATGACGCAGGCAAAGATGACAACCGTCATCGGTGTCTGCGGCAGCAGCAGAAAGGCCGTTACCGCAATAGAGCGGCCAATGTAGATCCACGCCAGCAGATGCGGCATGTGCCGTTTTCTTGATATGATGCCCGAGCCGAGTGAGCCGACGATGTTGAGCAGGCCGATCAGCATCAGCGAGATACCCGCCCAGTAGGCATCGATACCGA
>JAGRLQ010000168.1 GCA_020441735.1 Nitratireductor sp. | reverse complement strand
CAGAATTTCAAGCAGAACCGCACCGCTGCACTCGCCGAGTGGCGGCAGCTATGTGCCGGTTAGGGAAGGGCACTTCCGCAAACCAGAGACTGGTTCGAGTTTGTCTGACAGCACCCGTATTGGACGCCAATTCGGGAAATTGGCCTGGAATGCCGGTTCAATATCAACGGCCGCTGGATCAACAACCGGGCAGAGAACAGTCACTTGCCATTGCGACGAAGGGAGCGGGCCATGCAGCGCTTCCGGCAGATGTGAAGTCTGCAGAAATGCGCCGCCATCCACGGCTCGGCTCATATTCACTTCAACCGGGAACGCCATCTCTACAGCAGACAAATATCCAGGCAGAACCTTACCTCCACCCTTGCCGAGTGGTGGCTGCATTGCGCCGGCTAGGGCAGGGTACTCCCACAAACGGGAGACTGGATCGAGTTGGTCTGCCAGCACAGGTCCATGTGTATTTTGTATCCTACTATGCGACCAAAATATGTGCGCCGCACGCGCTGGAAATCCTACTGTCGAAAGCTGAAAGGCGGAACGGATAACCGTCGCAAGCGAGGATATGACGTACCGGTTGGCAAGGTTGGTGGTTGAGGAGTGTGCACCGATCCGACCAAGCTGGGAGAGGATTGTTTCCAACGGGCCTGGGTATTCGAAACAGTTTCGCGGCCTGACCCGGTTGATGAATCTGCCCAGCGCCGCCAATCCCTAACCCAACAACTATTATTGGCTGCAGCGTTGCGAATTTACGGCGTACCGGGCCACGTGCTCTGCAGCCGCGCCCTTACGATACCGGATCAACGATGGAGATGTTATGAAACGGAAGGTCATTCTCACCTGCGCTGTGACAGGTGGTACGCCCATTGGTCCCAACGCCAAATATGTACCGATCACGCCGGAACAGATCGCTTCCGAAGCAATCTCCGCCGCAAAGGCCGGCGCGGCTTCAGTACATATACACGTTCGCGATCCCGAGACCGGCGCACCCTCCATGGAGTTTTCGCTCTACGAGGAGGTCGTCAAGCGCATTCGTGAAAGCGGCGTCGACGCACTGATAAATCTCACCACGGGCATGGGGGCCAATTACACTCCGGCGCTTGCAGATGGCGACGAACCGGAAGACGTTGTCTTCTCCCCTGCCAAGCGCACCCAGCATGTCAGCGTGCTCAAGCCGGAAATCTGTACGCTCGACATTGCAACGATGAACTTCGGCGAAAGACCGATCGTCAACAGTCCGGCCCATTTGCGCGTGATGTCAAAGATCATTCAGGAAGCGGGCACCAAGCAGGAACTCGAGGTCTTCGATCTCGGACAGATCGATCTGACCAATCGCATGCTGGCTGCCGGAGATCTTCCCTCGCCGCCTTTCTTCCAGTTCTGCCTTGGCATTCCCGGTGGGGCGCCGGCGACGGCTGAAGGAGCATTGATGATGCGCTCGCTCATTCCGGCTGAAACGGTCTGGTCTGCTTTTGGCATCGGCCGCGCCCAGTTTCCCATGGTCGCCCAATCGGTCATTCTGGGAGGGCATTGCCGTGTCGGCCTTGAAGACAATCTTTACCTGGAACACGGCGTACTGGCCAAAGGCAATGCGCCTCTGGTCGAACGTGCCGCGACGATTATCGAAGCACTCGGTTGCGAACTCGCCACGCCCGCGGAAGCGCGCGACATGCTCTCGATCAAGAGTGCATGATCATGCCCGGCTGGAACTCTTCGAGGCGCTGAGATGAACCCGGCATCAGGACTCCCGCCCTCCGGTGAGGGCTGGAGGGTGGAAACCGGGAACACCTTTCACCACGCCATCGCGGATTTATGGGTCAGGCAAACTGATGACGACGTGAGCATCGGCATTTTCTGCGACGAACGTCACGAAAATGGCAATGCCGCCATGCATGGCGGCGTCATTTGCACCCTGGCCGATATCGGATTGGGAAAGCTTGTTGAGCTGCGCCGCAATCCCGATCAACGCCCAGACCAGCCCCGGATCATCAGCGCCACCATACAACTGGATGTCAGCTTTTGCGGTCAGATCGTCATGGGTGATTTCGTTCACAGCAAGGCGACGATCAGTTCCATGACAAGGTCAATGACTTTCGCGCAGGGCGAGCTGTTTGTTGGCGAACGCGTGGTTGCCATCATGCAGGGTGTTTTCAAGGTCGTCGCCAACAGACGCGCCTAGGCCGTGTGACAAATTCAATCGGGTAACGCGTGGTCACGGCTCCTGTAAATGTGTGACGCTCCAGCGCAGCTGGAAGAAATTGTGCCTGAAAGCGCGGCCTCTGCATGCTGCTATTACAACACGGTCTTAAAACCACGCACGTGTTTCTTGACCCCACTATCAGCGTATGCAGGCTCTCCTACCATATCCGGATGACGTGCATCCAAGCATGCGACCATTGCACTTAGGGAGGAAACCACATGCGCAATACCATCGGACTCGCCGTGTCTGCAGTCTTGGCCTTGAGCCTGGGCACCACAGCGGCTTTTGCTGAAACCATCAAGATTGCCTACATCGAACCGCTCTCGGGCCCGTTCGCTACAAACGGGAACACGGGTCTGGCCGAGTGGCAGTACGCCGCCGAGAGGCTGGTCAACGAGAAGGGCGGTGTTCTGGACGGCATGAAATTCGAGATCGTGCCATTCGACAACAAGCTGGACAGTAAGGAAGCGCTGATCGCCTTGCAGGTGGCAATCGACCAGGGCATCCACTACTTCGCACACGGGCTTTCGTCGGGTATCGGTCACGCGCTTACAGCGGCAGTGACCAAAAACAACGCCCGCAATCCGGAAAACCGGATCTTGTACCTGAACTACTCCGCTGAAGATCCGGCGCTGGTGAATGATGCCTGCAGTTTCTGGCACTTCCGCTGGGACGCCGACGTCGACATCAGGTTGGACGCCATTACGGACGCGATCGCCCAGCAACAGGACATCAAGAAAGTTTTCCTGATCAACCAGGATTACTCCTTCGGCAAGGCGATTGTCGCCGCCGCCGAGCGCGGCTTGGCCGCAAAGCGCCCCGACATCGAGATTGTAGGCAACGAGCTTCATCCGATCGGCAAGGTCAAGGACTTCACACCCTATGGACGCAAGATCGTTGCTTCAGGTGCGCAGGCCGTGATCACCGGCAACTGGGGGCCCGACATGATCGGCGTCGGCAAGTCTGCTATTGATGCGGGATATGACGGCCCAATTTATACCATCAGCGCCGCTTCGCTCGGCATCACCAGAACGTTCGGCGCTGCCGGCAAGGACAAGATTCACGTGGTCTCTGAAGGGCACCTCAATCCGCCAGCTTCGGAGCGGGCCAAGGAATACACTGCCGGTTTCGAGGCGAAATACCCCGACTATGACATCATTCAGCCGCGCATCGCCAATGCGGTCGAGATGCTCGCCAGAGCAATTGAAGAAGTCGGGTCCGCTGAGGATGTGGTTTCCGTCGCCTACAAACTTGAAGGCATGGAACACGACAGCATCTGGGGTGGCAAGGTCTATATCCGCCCGGATAACCACCAGGCCATTCAGGATATTCACGACCAGGTGCACACCGATGAGGGTATTACTTTTCCCCTCGACAATTCGGAGTATGGCACCATCAGCAGGAACGTGATCAAGATGGCATCCATGGATGCGCCCACGACCTGCAAGATGGAGCGTCCTGAGCGCCCCTGAAAACCCATGCGCGCTGTCCGCGCCATAACGCCTGGACAGCGCGCACTTGCCGATAATCAAGCTGAGACCCGACCAGAGAGTGCTGGCCTATGGATCTGGTTGCTATCAACCTCATAGACGGGCTGTTCTACGGACTGCTGCTTTTCATGCTGTCCGCAGGCCTGACCCTCATCTTTTCAATGATGGGCATCCTCAATTTTGCCCATGCCAGCTTTTACATGCTGGGAGCGTATTTCGCCTATCAGATCAGCCTGTATCTGGGTTTCTGGGCGGGGTTGTTGATCGCCCCGCCACTTGTCGGTGTGCTGGGCGCCCTCATCGAGCGATATGGGCTTCGACGTGTTCACCAATTCGGGCATGTTCCGGAGCTTGTGTTCACCTTCGGGTTGGCGTGGCTGATCGAGGAAGTGGTCAAGTTCATCTGGGGCAACAACATGATGGCCTATCAGGAACCCGAAATTCTGAAATTCGCATTGTTCCATATCGGAAGTAATTCGATACAAGCCTACAAGGTTTTCATGATCTTCACTTCGATGGCAATCTTCATCGGGCTGCTGTTTATACTGACCCGAACCCGGATCGGGCTGATCATTCAGGCCGCACTGTCGTATCCCAAAACAGTAGAAGCGCTGGGCCATAACGTACCGCTGATCTTCATGGGCGTGTTTGGTGTCGGAACTGCACTGGCAGGGGTGGCCGGAGTATTGGCCGGGCCGTCCCTGGGAACCTTTCCCGGCATGGCGGTTGTCTTGGGCTCGATCGTGTTCGTCACCATCGTGATTGGTGGCCTGGGATCCCTTTGGGGCGCGCTGATTGCTTCCTTGCTGATCGGATGGATGACGACGGCAGCGGCATCGTCGAGCTTTCAGTTCGCCACCCTGCTGGAGTTCTTCGGCATGACACCACCTGCGGACTTGGACGAAAGTTATTTGCGTGATCTATGGACCCTGTCCTTGCCCCAGATCGGGCCGATCCTGCCTTATATCTTCATGATCCTCATTCTCGTTTTGCGTCCCTACGGCCTGTTCGGGAAGCGTGACGCATGACCGGGATACCCGATAGTTCTTCCGCAGTTTCCCCTGCGAACGGCAATGCCCTGCGCAGTTCATTGCCTTGGATCGTGGCAGTTGTGGTTCTTTTGGTGCTGCCGCAAGTGTTCCAGGCCAATAGCGCCATCACCATCCTGAACCAGATGATGATCACCATCATCTTTGCGCTGAGCTACAACATGCTGTTGGGCCAGGGTGGGATGCTTAGCTTCGGCCATGCCGTCTATATGGGCGTTGGCGGGTTCTTCTGCATGCATGTCATGAATCTGGTTGAAGCCAATGAGTTGCCGATATGGCTGCATGTGCTGCCCATCTTCGGCGGATTGTTCAGTCTGGGCCTGGCAACCATCGTGGGATCCTTTTCTACCCGCAAGGCGGGCACGGTTTTTGCGATGATCTCGCTGGGTATCGGTGAACTGGTCGCAGCCTGCTCGCTGATCATTATCGTTTTCTTTGGCGGCGAAGAGGGGATTTCGGGTGACCGGACCTATTTCAAACCCTTCTTTGGCGTGAAGTTCCTGCAGCAGAATGAGGTCTATTATCTGATCGCGTTCTGGACGATTGTCTCCGCCCTGCTGATGTACTTGTTCTCGCGCACACCGGTCGGCCGCATGGCCAATGCAGTCAGGGACAATCCGGAGCGCGCCGAGTTCCTCGGATATTCGGCACGTTGGGTTAGATATTTCTCGTTCTGCGGTGCCGGTTTTTTCGCCGGTATCGCCGGAGCCCTGGTCGCCATCAACTTCGAAATCCTCACAGAGACCGACCTTAATCTGGGTAAGTCCGGCATGATCCTGCTGATCACGTTTCTGGGCGGCACGGGCTTCTTCTTTGGGCCGATCATCGGCGCGATTGTTTTCACGTTGCTTCAATCGGTACTCAGCCTGCAAACCGAGCTCTGGCAGCTTTATGTCGGAGCCCTTTTCGTGGCTACGGTAATGTTTTTTCCCGGAGGCCTGGCGGGGTTGCTGATGATGCACCAGCCGGCGATGCGATTGGGCAATCTTGGCTTGCTGGTCGTGCCCTACGTCAACACACTGATACCAGCCGCGATCGGTGCATTGGGTCTGGCCGGATTGATGGAAATGCTGTTTCACGTCCGCCACGCAGCCGTGGGCGACATCGAAATGCGTCTGTTCTGGATTACGTTCGACAGCCACACCATCCTGCCTTGGGTCATCGCCATCGCAACCATGATTACCGGGTTCTGGCTGGCCTACCGCAACGCACCCAAGCTGCGTGAATAATGGCATCAGGCCAATACGGTTGGGAAAGGTGCGCCATGACTCCCGCATTGCAATTGGACGGCCTGCACAAGAGATTTGGCAAAACCGAAATCATTCGCGGCGTCGATCTTTCCATTGCTGCGGGAGAGCGCCACGCCATTATCGGGCCGAACGGTGCCGGCAAGTCGACCTTGTTCAATCTGATTACAGGACGCTTCCCGTGTACCAGCGGTACGGTGCGGCTGCACGGGCATGACCTGGCCGGCAAGGCGCCCTATCAGATAAACCGGATGGGTCTTAGCCGGTCATTTCAGATCACCAACATCTTTCCGAGAATGAGCGTGTTCGAGAATATCCGCTGCTCTTTGCTGTGGTCACAAGGTTACAAATACTCATTCTGGAACATGGTCGGCCGCTCGCCGGAACTGACCAGCAAGACAATGGAACTGCTGGAGCAAATCAACCTGACGTCGCGGGCCGAGCTGCCGGCAGGTGTGCTATCCTACGCAGAGCAAAGGGCGTTGGAGATCGGAATCACCATTGCCGGTGGCGCCGATGTGATCATGCTGGACGAACCAACTGCCGGGATGAGCCATTCGGAAACGGACTACATCGTGGACCTGATCCGCAAGGTTACGCAGGACAAGACCTTGGTCATGGTGGAGCACGACATGGGTGTGGTGTTCGGCCTGGCCGACCGGATTTCGGTTCTGGTCTACGGCGAGATCATCGCTACCGCCCCTCCGGAAGAGGTGCGGGCAAACCCCAAAGTCCAGGAAGCCTATCTCGGAGCGGCTCTTCAGGCGGAGCACTGACATGCTGGAAGTACGTGACATGCACGCCTATTACGGCAAGTCGCATATCCTCCAAGGCGTGAATCTCGACATTCACGCAGGAGAGATTGTCGCGCTGCTGGGCCGAAATGGCGTTGGCCGCTCGACTACATGCAAGGCGATCATGGGCGATCTGACGCCGATGGGATCGGTCAAGTTCAACGGAATGCAGATTGCCGGCAAGAAGGCCTACGAAATCTCCCGGCTTGGGATCGGCTATGTGCCGGAAAACCGCGATATCTTTTTGGGACTGACCACAAGGCAGAATCTCATCCTTGGCCTGAAGCCCGGGCAAAAGGATGGCTCCGGACGCTGGTCGATGCAGGACATGTTCAACATGTTCTCCAACTTGGAAGAACGTGCCGACGTCGAAGCCACGGTCTTGTCAGGCGGCGAGCAGCAGATGCTGACCATGTGCAGGACACTGATGGGCGATCCCAACCTGGTGATGATCGATGAGCCGACCGAAGGCTTGAGCCCGCAAATGGTGCAGCGTGTGGCGGAACTGTTGCAGGAGATTGCGAAGCGGGGGGTATCGACGCTGCTGGTCGAACAGAAACTGTCGATTGCGCTCGATATTGCACACCGGGTCTATGTCATGGGCCACGGCAAGGTGGTATTCGAAGGCACTCCGGCCGAGTTGAAGGAGCGTGAAGACGTGCGCAAGGAGTGGCTGGAGGTCTGATGGGGCCGTTCACCTTGGCACTAGTGGGTCTCAACAGGCCCAGCTCTAGTTCAACTTGGCTTTCTGCGCAGCGCGCACGACTTTCCAGCGTCTGTCCATCCATTCCTCCGCGGGAGTGTCCTCAAGCATCGCATCGCATGCCGCAATGATCTCTTGCTCGAGTTCGGGTGTTACTTTCGGATCGCCCAGTTCTTTCCAGAACGTGCGCAGGACCGGCGCAAACTGTGAAAATGCACCTCGGATACCCTTGTCGCCGCCTGCCAGGGCAAAGCTGATGATCGCCCCGGTGGCTGCCCAGCGCGGGCCTAGGCCTTCACTCAGCGCCTTGTCGATATCCGCCGCAGAGGCAACTCCCTCACTCAACATGTAGAACGCTTCGCGCTGGACTGCGGCTTGCAGCCTGTTGCCCACGAGACCGGCAATTTCCTTGAGCACGTGGATCGGCGCTTTTCCGATCCTGGCATAAAATGCCATCGCCTTTTCGATTGTCTCTGCCGAAGTGTCCGGCCCGCCCATAACCTCAACCAGCGGGATGAGCGTAACGGGAAGGAAGGGGTGGCCCGCAAGAAATCGTTCCGGATGCTTCGAGCCGACCTGCATATCGACGATTTTCAGGCTCGATGTGCTTGTGGCAATGATCACATCGGGTGCCGTTGCTGCATCGATGCGCGAAATCACCTCACGCTTGCGATCAACGTCTTCGATAATGCTCTCCTGCACCCATTGCACATTGGCGACGGCGGTTTCCAGATCGCGCTGACAGTGGAACCGTTCCATGAGGGTATCGGCCTCCTTTTCTGGTGTCCCGGCTTCAATCAATCGTGCTCGCACACTGGCGAGCAAGGCATCAGGCTCCATAACCAGGTCGCACGCGGTCACGATCAAGCCATGCATCAGCATCTGTGCTGCCCAGCCTGCCCCGATAAGGCCACATCCCACCACGGCAGCATGCTTGAAATCGCTCTCTCCGGATTCCATTAGAACCTGTCTCCTCCCTGCTCATTCAACGGACAGCGCAGGCATTGTCGACCTGCGCAAACCGGCATTACTGACCAAACAGTCAGTATATTGCCGGCGGGCAACCAAACAATGACGGGAGGTAGAAAAACAAACGATAACAGTATGCTGTCCAGGTTTGTATCGTGTGCCACTCCGGGATTTGGCAGGAGGCTTCAAGGGGCTTGTCAGAATAAACCGGTTCCCGCTGTCGCTTCGCAATGTGGAAGATCTGCTGCATGAACGCGGCATCGATATCAGCCACGAAACCGATGGCCGTTGCATCAACACCCGGACGGAGAACAGTCCCTTACCATTACGACGAAGGGAAAGAGCGATGCAGCGCTTCCGGCAGATGCAAAGTCTGCAGAAATTCGCTGCCCTCCACGGCTCAATCCACAACCACTTCAACCGGGAACGCCATCTCTACAGCAGACAAAACTTCAAGCATAACCACACCGTCGCCCTTGCCGAGTGGCGGCAACTCTGCGGCGGCTAGGGCAGGGACTTCCGCAAACCGGGGACTGGATCGAGTTGGTCTGACAGCACCTTTATCCCTTGCACTAATTCGTCTGGTAGCAACGCAAGTTCAACGCAGGCGAGATGGCTCTGCAACCAAGGTCAGTCGGCGCGCCCAACGAGATCTGGCCGGGTTACCGACAGCTTCGGCCAGACCATTTGCGCATCACGCAGCGCGAGAAACCACGGGTCCATTTCCAGTGCGAGGCCCACCAATTGATAAATGGTATCCGGATCCTCATCGCTTTCTATCTCGATGATAACCCGGGTTTCCGTTGGTGCAGCACTGGCGGGTCCAATACCGAAAAGGGCTCCATCGTCAAAGTCGGTTTCAACCGTGGTCGTCACTTTCCGAAACACAAGGCCTTCACGCGCGGCAAGCATCTTGATTGCCATGCCGACACACCCGACAATCCCTGCGCGGGCATAGAATCCCGGGGAAGGTCCGGCAGCATCGCCACCCATTCCGCGGCCAAGATCGGTTATAGCTGCGAACTTTCCTTGCTCGACGTGGCAGACCAGCCCTTCCTCGATCCGGCCGGTGGTGACGATAGTGCTTTTTGCGCTTTCCGGATTTTGTTCCATCCGCGCTATGACATTGTTCTGGCGCTCGCGGATAATCGCGTCGCGTTCGGGCTGCCGGTTGTTTTCAGTTTCAAGTGCAAGCATTTGAACCTCCTGTTCAGGCAGCCAACAGGCCGCGGTTTCGAATGATGTGATCGGCAAGCGTTTCGGCGTCTTTGCCGACACCGTCGATCAGCGCTGAATTTCTTCTCCGCAGAAACGGCAGGCCGAGGACGTAGAGACCGGGAGCAACATGGCCCTCTTCGTGAAGAAGACGTCCGCGCTGGTCGAAGACTGGCAGTTCGAGCCAATGAAAATCAGGCCTGAATCCCGTCGCCCAGATGACAGTTCGAAACCTGCCGTCTGAAAGACTGGCAGTCAGGCGTGGTGCTTTTGAAACGGCGGTCGGATCAAATCTCACAGCCGGCTCGATGCCCTCAATGCCGGTTTCCCGTGCCCAGGCATCGAGTGTCAAAAGCAGCCGGTTCATCTTCAGGTCGGAGAGTGAACAGCAGTTTGCCAGAGAACCTGAAAACTGGATGTGACTGTCGCGAATGCCGGCCACACGTCCGGTTATCTCCACGCCTTGTTTCTGCAGTGCGTTCAGATCCAAAAACTGCTTTCTGGAAGAGCCTACCAATTGCAGCGACGGAACGGTGCGCGCTCGGGCAAGATCATCAATTTCGTTTATGGAGGTGCCGTGAATTCCGGCGTACTCCATCCACCACTGTATGTCGCGGCCGCGATAGTAACGCGGCATGCGGATATGTTCGCCGGCGGCCAATGTGACTTCCCGGCCGCTTGCGCTGATCTCCGAGGCGAGTTGCACGCCAGTTGCCGAAGCCCCAACAACCAGAACACCGCCTGCAGCAAGCTGATCCGGTGTTTTGTACTCGAACGGGGTAAGCTGGGTAATGCTGTCCGGCATTGCAGAGGCCGGCGCTGGAACATTTGCGATCGAGCATGCTCCGGTAGCCACGACCAGGTTTGAGCATTTCCATTCCCCACGATTGGTGGAGACCTGATATCCGTCGCCTTCGCTACGAACCGACAGAACCGAGGTTCCGGTTTCAACCGGTGCGGCGATCGTCTCGGCGTAGTCATCAAGATGGCCAATGATCTCTGGCATGGACATGAACCCGTCCGGGTCATTCCCGCGGTAGGCGAAACCGGGTAGCCGGCTTTGCCAGTTGGGGGTCAGCAGACGTAGGCTATCCCATCGTTCACGCCGCCAGGAGTTGGCGACTTCGCCGCGCTCCAATACAACGTGAGGCACCGAACGATCCGAAAGGCAGCGGCTCATTGCCAGGCCAGCCTGGCCAGCGCCTATAATCAAGACAGAGATATTTCTCATCTTTTCTATTCCCGGTTCCGTCGATGCGAACGCTATTGCTGGCTTTATTTGCTGTTGGGTACGTCGCGGCGCGGTTGGACGTTTTTGCCGACCGGGCGGAACAGACCGAAGTCGAACTTAGCGGCACGCTCAAGGTGTTTGGGGGCGATGTACATGTGTGCTTGCTTTCAATTTGGAGTTGGGTGGGCGACCGGGGCACCAGCCCCGGTCGTTTGCCGGCACCTCAGGCGAGGTCGACGCTGACATTGGTCGGGTTGGTCAGAATGTCGAATACGGCAGAGCGTTTCTGGGACTGCGCCACAAGTGCGCGGATGTCTTCTTCGGAAGCATCGGCGTTGATCTCGAACGTGACGCGAATTGCAGAGAAACCGTTGCGAATATCCGGATCCATTCCCAGGATTCCCCGTACATCGATGTCGCCTTCGACAATCGCACGTGCAGAGTGAAGCTGGATGCCACGGTGCTGGGCAACAGCGGCCAAACCTCCCGTAAGGCAGCTTGCAAGTGCGGCGA
>JAGRLQ010000013.1 GCA_020441735.1 Nitratireductor sp. | reverse complement strand
AGGGAGGAAACCACGCCGCCTGTGATGAATACATATCGCGCCATGGGAGTCAGGGCTTAACCCGAGTCTGCGGATTCGCAAAGCGGAAATTCCCCTGCGTTTCCTTTTTCACAGAAAAACGCCCGGTTTAAGAAACCGGGCGCTGAATGATTTTCTATATCGGCAGGATTACTGGCTGGAGGGAGCCGCCGGCTCGCCACTCTCGGGCTGTTTTTCCGATTCAGGCGTGATCGCATCGAGGATCGAGCCGCCATCCTGGGTCTCGACGGGAACCTGATCAAGAATGCTGGTCGAGCCGCTGCTGACCTTGGCATAAATGCCCAGGCCGATGGACGTGGCGAAAAACGCAGCTGCCAGGATCGCTGTCGTGCGGCTCAGCGCGTTGGCCGCACCGCGTGCCGACATGAAACCGCCGCCTCCGCCACCGCCCATGCCAAGTGCGCCGCCTTCAGAGCGTTGCAGCAGAACGACAATCACAAGAGCAACCACCACCATCAGGTGGATGACGATCAGTACGGTTTCCATAAGGTATCCTTGGGGATATTCCTGCAGGCCGGAAGCAATTTCTGCCATGCGGCTGTTGGAGTTTGCGCCTATCTAAAGACAGAAGCTGCAAGTTTCAAGTGCCGCAATCAGGCACCGGCAGGTTGCTGAAGTTCCCGGCTCATCAGCACGGATTCGATGGATAGGCCATTCGGCAAGTTGATCTCTACCGGCCCAATCTCCGAAAACCCGCAGCTCCGGTAAAACGCAACCGCCGTCAGGCTCGATTGGCAGGACATGCGTTCAGCGCCCTCAGCTACTGCCTGCTCGAAGCAGCGGGTGAGGATCGCCCTGCCTATCCCCCTGCCCGTTTCGTCGGGATGTGTTCCAAAATGGCGAACATGCGCCAGGTTCGGTTTGATTTCGCCACTACCGGGCGCTGCCATGCTCCAGCCGCCGCAGCCCAGCAACCTGCCGTCAACGGGATCGGCGGCCACAAAGAAGGTGCCGCCCGAAAGCAGTACCGGGTTTGCCTTGGTCAGCAGGGGCAACACAGCATTCAGCACATCGTCGGGATAAGCGCCGGCCCACAAAACCGAATAGGACTGTTCCAGAAGGACTGTAACCGCATCCGCATCCTGCGGGCGCGCCACGCGAATTTCGAAACTGTCTGTGGCAACCATCAAATGTCGAGATAGGCGGCGGCAATGCCGAGCAGATCGGCAGCTTTCAGGCTTGCGCCACCCACCAGCGCTCCATCCACATTGGCAACCGCCATCAGTTCCCTTGCATTGCCGGGCTTTACCGAGCCGCCATAGAGCAGTCGGATGCCATTTCCAATTTCAGTATAACGATTGACCAGTTCCGCGCGCATGAAGGCGTGTGCCTCGGCAACGTCATCAGCGGTCGGCGTCAGGCCTGTGCCAATTGCCCAGACCGGTTCATAGGCTACCACCAGTTCGCCCTTCTCCCAGCTATCCGGCAGCGAACCGGCAAGCTGTTCCTTGAGCACGTCCAGCGTCTTGCCGGCCTTGCGTTCTTCTTCCGTCTCACCGATGCAAACAATGGTCTGCAATCCTTCACCCAGCCCGGCAGCCGCCTTTTCACACACCGCCTGGCTGGCTTCTCCGTGATCGGCACGGCGCTCCGAATGGCCGACGATGACCGCCGAGCCTCCGGCGTCGTAGATCATCGCCGCCGAAATGTCGCCGGTATGGGCGCCCGAGGCTTTGGCGTGGCAATCCTGGGCGCCGGTGCGCAGATTGCCGTTCATCACCATCTGGCTGGCCTGAAACAGCAGCGTTGCCGGAACACAGACCAACATGTCGATCTTTTCCTGCAGCGCTTCGGTAAAACCGGCATCCATGGTGGCAATTTCAACAAGGCTTGCGGTATTGCCATTCATCTTCCAGTTGCCGGCCACAAGCGGCCTGATGCCAGGTGTCATGTGAATTTTCCTCCTTGGGGCAGGTTGTGCCTGCAAAACTCTCTCGGCGGCGCGATTACCACAGCCGGGACGGTCAGATAAAGCATCGTAGCACGATATGTGACATCGTGCCCGTGAGCATCTGCCTGCTGCTCGGAGTTTTCATATCGCAACAAGCCGGTTGAGCCATCTCCCCGCAGACAGTATAGAGACGCAAACCCTGTAAACAGCGGCAGCGGGAACAACATTCCTCGCCGCGCCACAAAGCGGAAGATTTCATGCTCAGCATGCTGCGCAACGCGACTCGCGGATGGGTCGCCAAACTCCTTCTTGTCCTGCTGGTAGCGAGTTTCGCCGTCTGGGGCGTCTCGGGCTCCATTCTGTCCGGCAACACCTCTTCGGTGATCAGTGTCGGTGATACCCGTGTAACGCCGATTGAACTGCGCCTTGCCTATGACCGGCAGTTGAACCAGTTGCAGCGCCAGCTCGGATCGCGCCTGACCCGGGAGCAGGCCGATGCGTTCGGCCTCACCGGCAACGTGATTTCCCAACTCGTCGGTGGCGCAGTGCTGGGTGAGGCCGGCCGCAAGATGGGGCTTGGTATTTCCGGCGACAGGCTGGCCGGCATCATTGGCGAAGATGAGTCCTTTCGCGATGCCACAGGCCGTTTTTCCCGCGACCAGTTGCGCCGGGTGCTTTCCTCGATCGGCATGAGCGAGGAGGAGTATGTCGAAACCCGCAAGGCCGTCGCGCTGCGCAACCAGATCATCGGGGCAACGGCTGGCGAAACACCCCTGCCCGATGCCTATTTCGACATTCTTTCCGCCTATCAGGGCGAAGAGCGCAAATTCGACTACGTGGTGATCGATGAATCCGACATCGGTGAAATTGCCGAACCGACCGACGAGCAGATCAAGGAATATTACGACGCCAATCTCAGCGAATACCGCGCGCCGGAATTCCGCAAGCTGCTGATCGTCAAACTGGAAGCAGCCGACATCGCCGACGAATCTGCTGTTACCGACGAGGAGCTTGCCGCCGAATATGAGGCGCGCAAGGCATCCTATACGGAGCCTGAAAAACGCACCATCCAGCAGCTTGTCTTCACCGATGCTGCCAGCGCCGAAGCCGCAGCCGAAAAGCTGGCGGGCGGCACAAGCTTCGAAACCCTGCTTTCCGAGCAGGGCAAGACGGCAGCCGATGTCGGCCTTGGCACACTCGCCAGGACCGAGATCCCTGACGCCACTATTGCCGAAGCCGCCTTTTCCGCCGCGCTCAATGAACCGACGCAACCCGTCGATGGGCTGTTTGGCAAGGCGATCCTCAATGTCACGGAGATCATTCCGGGAAGTACCAAGCCCTTGAGTGAAGTGGGAGCCGAAATCCGCCGGGCGATTGCGATCAGCACGGCCGCTGACGAGCTCTTCGATACACATGACCGGCTGGAAGACGAACGCGCGGCGGGGGAAACCCTGCAGAAAGCTGCCGAAAACGTCGGCCTGACCCCGCGCATCGTCGAAGCGGTCGATCGCACGGCTCGCGACAAGGACGGTAACATCATTTCAGACATTCCCCAGTCTCGCGAAGTGCTGTCGGAAGCCTTTGAGATCGACCCGGGATTCGAGATCAACGCCATTCCCATCGGCACCGAAGGCTTTGTCTGGGTCGATGTTCTCGACATTGAGCCTGAACGCCAGAAACCGCTTGAAGAAGTGAACGAGCAGGTGAAGAGCGACTGGATTGCGGCTGAAAAAGCCAAGGCGGTCGCAAGCCTCGCCGAAACCTTCCGGGAGCGTCTGGCTTCGGGCGATGACTTCGATACCCTGATCGGTGAATTGATCCCGGCAGCGGAAGGCGAGTTGAAGAAGGTCGTTCAGCAGACCCAGGCGTTGCAGCGTTCGGCATCGGCCATTGGCCTTCCCCAGCCGGTAATCGCCGCCGGTTTCTCCCAGCCTCAGGGCAGCGTGATCGCGCAGCAGCGCAATTCACCGCTCGACTGGGTGGTGTTGAAAGTTGCAGCCGTTGCCGCCGGCAGTACGCCGGTCGGTGATGCGGTACGCCAGTCTGCTGCCGGCCAGGCCAGCGATGACATCGTCAACCAGTTGATTTCGCGCCTGCAACAGGATGAAACTGTCGAAATCAACCAGTCCTTCATCCGCCAGATACTGGCACAATAAGCTGCCGCCACAGCAGACAGATACAACGGGATGGGCAATTGAGTGACTTGAAGACATACATCGCCAAGGTCGCCGACGGCAACGCACTGAGCCGTGAGGAAACCCAGGAAGCCTTTTCCATTCTGATGTCGGGCGATGCAACGCCAGCCCAGATCGGCGGTTTCCTGATGGCGCTCAGGGTGCGTGGCGAAAGCGAAGCGGAATTTGCCGGCGCCATCGAGGCGATGCGCGCCAAAATGCTGTCGGTCGACGCACCTGTCGATGCCATGGACATCGTCGGCACCGGCGGCGACGCGAAGGGCTCGCTCAACATTTCGACCGCCACCGCGCTGGTTGTGGCCGGCTGCGGCGTCAAGGTCGCCAAACACGGCAACCGCGCGCTTTCCTCCAAATCGGGTGCAGCCGATGTGCTGGCAGCCCTCGGCGTCAATCTGGAGCTTTCACCCGGCCAGATCACCGATTGCATCGAGGATGCCAATGTCGGCTTCATGTTTGCACCGGCCCATCATTCGGCCATGCGCTTTGTCGGACCTGCCCGGGCCGAGCTCGGCACCCGCACGATCTTCAACCTGCTCGGCCCGATGTGCAATCCGGCCCGCGTGAAACGGCAGCTGCTCGGTGTTTTCTCGCCCAAATGGCTGATCACCGTCGCCAAGGTGCTGGGTGAACTGGGTTCGGAAAAGGTCTGGGTCGTCTATGGTGATGGCTATGACGAAATCACCATCACCGGCAAGACACAGATGGCCGTGCTGGAAAACGGCTCAGTGCTGCCGAGGGACGTGACGCCAGAGGATTTCGGCTTCAAGGTTCAACCGGCAGACGCCATTGCCGGCGGTGACGCGGAATACAACGCAAAACAACTCCAGGCGCTTCTGGATGGTGAACCGTCAGCCTACCGCGACATGGTGCTGATGAATGCCGCCGCCGCGCTTGTTGTCGCAGACAAGGCGTCTGACATCCGCGAAGGTGTTGAAATTGCCGCTGCCGCCATCGACGAAGGCAAGGCCAACGCGGCGCTGACGAGACTGGTTGCGGTCTCCAATCAGGGCAAGGCGTGATGGCCGACATTCTGGACAGGATCAAGGCCTACAAGCTTGAGGAAGTGGCTGCTGCCAAGAACAGCGTCAGCCTTGATGCCTTGAAGGAGCAGACCGCCGCCGCGGAGCCGCCGCGCGGCTTCGTGAAGGCCCTGCAGGCAAAACTTGACCGTGGCCAGTATGCGCTGATCGCCGAGATCAAGAAGGCAAGCCCCTCGAAAGGGCTGATCCGCGCAGATTTCGACCCGCCTGCCCTGGCAAAAGCCTATGAGGCCGGAGGGGCCGCCTGCCTTTCCGTGCTCACGGATACCCCCTCTTTTCAGGGAAAGCCCGAATTCCTCACCGCCGCGCGCAGTGCCGTTTCCCTGCCCGCGCTGCGCAAGGATTTCCTCTACGATCCCTATCAGGTCCATGAGGCCCGCGCCTGGGGCGCCGACTGCATCCTGATCATCATGGCGAGCGTCGAGGATGGCCTCGCCCAGGAACTTGAGGAAACCGCCTTCAGTCTCGGCATGGATGTGCTGGTCGAAGTCCATGACGAGGCCGAGCTCGAGCGCGCGCTCAGCCACCTCAAATCGCCCCTGCTCGGCATCAACAACCGCAACCTGAAGACGTTCGAGACCTCGCTGGAGACCAGCCGGCGGCTTTCAAAGATGGTACCGGCAGAAAAGCTGCTGGTTGGCGAGAGTGGCCTTTTTACCCCGGACGATCTGGCCCTGATGGCAGAAAGCGGCATCAACACCTTCCTGATCGGTGAAAGCCTGATGCGCCAGGCGGATGTGGCGGCAGCGACCCGCATGCTGCTCACCGTGCCGGTGGCTGCTTCCGGCGGTGCTTGGTAGCGTCATGGCGGACAAACTCTCCCATATCGATGAAACCGGCGCGGCCCACATGGTCGATGTCGGCGGCAAGGACGATACCGAGCGTCTGGCATCCGCCTCCGGCACGATTGCCATGAAGCCGGAAACCCTTGCCATGGTGATGAGCGGCCAGGCGAAGAAGGGCGACGTGCTGGCGACCGCCCGCATTGCCGGCATCATGGCCGCCAAGAAGACCAGCGATCTCATTCCTCTCTGCCATCCCCTCGCGCTGACCCAGGTGACCGTCGATATCGCCGAAGACAAGACGCTTCCAGGTCTGGCAGTCACCGCCACGGCAAAGCTCAAAGGCAAGACCGGCGTCGAGATGGAGGCGCTGACGGCCTGTTCGGTAGCCCTTTTGACCATCTATGATATGGCCAAGGCCGTCGACCGTGGCATGGTGATCGGCAATATCCGTGTAACCGAGAAATCCGGCGGCAAGTCCGGCCACTGGAAGGCCTGAACTGGCAGATCGATGGCGGGGACGGCAAAAAACAACATTCTCCATGACGGCCTCGTGCCGGCGCGAAAGGCGCTGGAACTGGTGCTGGAAGGCGCAGAACCGGTTGAAGTCGAGCCTGTAGCACTGGCACAGGCAAACGGAAGGGTTCTGGCTGAAGACCTTGCCGCCAGACGCACCCAGCCGCCCTTTCCCGCGTCCGCCATGGATGGTTATGCCGTCCGCCACGAGGACCTGTCCGAAAGCGAAACCGAGCTGAAAGTGATCGGCGAAGCCGCCGCCGGGCATCCCTTCGCGGGCGAAGTGGTGGCAGGAACCGCTGTGCGCATCTTCACCGGCGCGCCGGTACCCCGAAGTGGCGACACCATCATCATCCAGGAAAACACCAGCCGCGACGGCGATACGGTTCTGGTTCAAAAACCCGCCGGCAAGGGCAAGTTTGTCCGCCCTGCCGGGCTTGATTTCAAACAGGGCGAAACCCTGCTGAAAGCAGGAACGGTCATCGATGCCCAGAGCCTGTCGCTGGCAGCTTCCATGAACCACGCCGAATTACCGGTCTGGAAGAAACCGGTGATCGGCGTGCTCGCCACCGGCGATGAACTCGTCCTGCCCGGCAATGAACTGGCCGAAGGACAGATTCTCGCCTCCAACACCTTCGGCGTGGCCGCCATTGCCCGTGACGCAGGCGGCGAAGTCCTCGATCTCGGCATTGCCAAAGATACGCTGGACGATCTCACAACCAGGATTGGCAGCGCATTCGACAAAGGGGCGGACCTGATCGTCACCACCGGTGGTGCCTCGGTTGGCGATCATGACCTCGTCAAGCCCGCCATGGAGCATTTCGGGTTCACCTTCTCATTCGTCAAGATCGCCATGCGACCGGGCAAGCCGGTGATGTTCGGCAAGGCGGTCATCGGGGGAAAGGAACGCCGTTTCCTCGGCCTTGCCGGAAACCCCGTCTCGAGCCTGGTTTCAAGCCACATCTTCATGCGCCCGCTCGTTCGATTGCTCGGCGGCCATGATGCGAAAACGGTTGAGCCGGTTACCGGTGAACTGGAAATACCGCTACCTGAAAACGACGAGCGTGAGGACTACATGCGCGCCACCGCCCGCCGCGATGGCGATAGCAAGCTGCTGGTAACCCCCTTCACCAAACAGGATTCCTCCATGCTGGCAACGCTGTCGAAGGCCGATTGCCTCGTCATCCGCCCGATCCACGCACCGGCAGCCGATGCGGGGGATAGCGTTCCGGTCATCCTGCTGCGCGATATCTGACGGCCTGCCCCGCAGCCACGCAAGCTGCATTATCCCTGAAACCGGGACCGGTTTGACACAAACGCCAAATCGGCGTTGATTGGATGGGGAAAGGCACCGGGAAAACACATGGAAACCGCACTACTGGCGATCCAACTGAAGCTGAAATCGCTCTGGTTCAGTCTTTATTCGCCCTGGACGATCTATCAGCTCGTCATCGTCCTTGCCTGTTTCCTCATCGCCCGCAAATCCGCCCGGCTTATCGAGCCGAAAATGGAGGAATGGGTTCGCACCATCAAGGGTAACCCGGACCTTCTGAGGGTATTTGCTGCCTTCATGCGGCGTCTCACCTGGGTATTTTTCATTCCGCTCGCCGCGATCTCGGCCATCATGATCCGCCAGTATACCTGGCCGTCGCGCGCCTGGATCATCGATGTTTCACTGAAACTTGCTGCCGCCTGGCTGATCATTGCCGTCCTGTCACGCATCATCCGCAGCCGCTTCGTCGCCCGTGTCATCACCGTCATCGGCTGGTCGATTGCTGCCCTCAGCCTCACCAATACCTTCGACACGGTGATGCTGGCGCTCGATTCCTTCGCCTTCAACCTTGGCGCTTTCCGGCTGTCTGCCTTCGCCGTCATCAAGGGGCTGGTGCTGCTGGTTGGCCTGATCTGGCTCGCCTCGCTGGCCGGCAATTTCGTCGACAACCGCATTCAGCGCGTCGAGGACCTGACGCCGTCCCTTCGCGTCCTGCTGGGCAAGGTCATCAAGATTACGCTGATGATCGTCGCGGTGGCGGCGGCCCTGTCTGCCATCGGGTTGGACCTGACGGCGCTCACCGTCTTTTCAGGTGCCGTCGGCGTCGGTATCGGTTTCGGCCTTCAGAAGGTGGTATCGAACTTCATTTCGGGCATCATCATCCTGCTCGACAAGTCGATCAAGCCAGGCGACACGATCTCGCTGGGCGAAACTTTCGGCTGGATCCGCGAATTGCGCGCGCGCTTCGTCTCGGTGGTCACCCGCGACGGCAAGGAATTCCTGATCCCGAACGAGGATTTCATCACCCAGCAAGTGGTCAACTGGTCGTTTTCCGATGATCTGGTGCGCCTCGACGTACCCTTTGGCGTCTCTTACGAAAGCGACCCGCACGAGGTCACCCGCGTGGCGCTTTCCGCGCTCGAAGACCTCGACAGGGTGTCGAAGCTGAAGAAGCCGGTCTGCTGGATGACGGAATTCGGCGATTCCTCGATCAATTTCGTGCTGCGTTTCTGGATTCGCGATCCCCAGAACGGGCTGACCAATATCCGCGGAACCGTGCTGCTGGCACTGTGGGATGCGCTGAAGGAGGCCAATGTCTCCATTCCCTTCCCCCATCGCGAGGTGATTTTCAAAACGCCGCTGGAAGTGGCATCCGCCAGCGCGCAGGTTGCGCCCGCGCCCAGGGCACGGCGCAAGCCCGCTGCAAAGCGTCAGACCTAGGTAAGGGCCTATTCGGCCGGATTGAGCGTGCCGGCTTCCGCCACCGCATCGACACTGCGGCTTGCCGGGCTCGAAAGCGCCCGGTCGAGAGCATAGGCACGCAACGTCACCGGCTCTCGGATGCCACGGTCGATATCATCGATCTGCCAGATCGCCGACAGCATAGCGTTGTGGACCTTTTTCGAATTGTCCATCGTCGTGTGGATTTGCCCGAAGACGTAGTTGTTGGTCACAATCGCCTTCTGGTCCTTGGTTACCGGCAGCAGGCCGTAGACCGGGAACAGCGAATAGAAGTTCTCCGCCCACATCACCCCTTCGGGCACGCCGCCGATGGGCCCCGGAATGTCGATCAGGCCGAGATAGGAGACCTTGACCCCTTCCCTGCGCAGTTGTGCAGCCGTGGTCATCGCTGCCAGTGCTCCCATGGAATGGCCGAGCAGCGCCACCGATCGCGGCTTGCGCTTGCGGATGTCGGCAAGCACCCCGACTGCATTCTGCCAGCGGTAGACATCGGCATGAATGCCGCTCTCCCGGATCTTGTCGCGCAGATCGTCCATGCCCTGGCTGAAGGTCAGCCGGTCGGCAACGAAGGAGAAGTCCCCCGCACCGCGAAACAGGTAAACCTCGACGGCCTGTGCCGGCACGAAGGCCGACATCAGCGCCGAGGCTGCAAACAGGATACGCAATACTGGCTTGATCATTGTCCCACTCCGCANNNNTTCCTTGCCGCCGATTTTAAGCCAGCCGAAACTGTCTAAAATCGGGCAGAATTCGATCATGCATCGTTAGGGTTAAGTGCTTGGCAAGAAACGTGGTTAGCAAGCGGTAAACATTGCCCGTCAGGCAACGGCAAGTCCGCGTAACTGCGACAGGCGGGAAACGCCAAGCTGCACCATGTTGTTGGCGAGGT
>JAGRLQ010000167.1 GCA_020441735.1 Nitratireductor sp. | reverse complement strand
CGCTGAAAAACCGTGGCGAACCGAAGATCCGCGCCACCTGAACAACAGGACACTTGATGAACGCTCTGACGACCTGGCTTCGCCGGCCCGGCTGGCTTTCGCGCGGCAACGCCGCCCTGCCGCCGGAAATCAAGCAGGCAATCAATCCGCTGATCGCCCTGCAGGGGCTGGCCGAGGCAACCTGGGGGGAGGGCAGCTATGGCGGGCTTTCCCGAGAAGGCTATCTCGCCAATCCCGTGGTCCACCGCTGCGTGCGGATGATCGCGGAAGCCGCCGGATCCATGCCATGGCTGCTTTATGAGGCAGGCGAGGAGCTCGACACCCATCCGCTGCTCGATCTGCTTTCCCGGCCCAATCCCTGGCGCGCCGGGGCGGCGTTCTTTGATAGCCTCTATTGCGGCCTGCTGATCGCCGGCAATGCCTATGTTCAGCGCATCGACCTTGAGGGAAGCCCGCGCGAACTGCACCTGCTGCGCGCCGACCGAATGTCGCTGATTGCCGGCGAGGACGGCTGGCCGGAGGCCTATGAATATGCGGTCGATGGCCGCAAGACGCGGTTCGAGGCAGGTGGTGATCATTCGCCACTGCTGCACCTGTCGCTCTACAATCCGCTGGACGATTTCGAGGGAACCTCGCCGCTGCGCGCCGCCCACATGGCGCTTGAAATCCACAATGCGGCCAGCCGCTGGAACAAGGCGCTGCTCGACAATTCGGCCCGGCCTTCCGGAGCGCTGGTTGCGATCTACGGCCGGCTTGCCGCCACTGAAATCATCTCCTGATCGCTTCGCCTATGAACCTTTCCTGGGTGGGCATGCTGGCAGCGATTGCAAGACTGCTGAGCGCAATGCTCGCGGCAGTCAGGGATGACCGCCGCAAGCTGCAGAGTGAAAGAAATATCCAAACCGCGCACAAGGCGGCAACCCATGACCACCTTCTGACGGCGCTCAGGGCGCGGCGGGATGCACAAAAGCAATGGAGAAAGGCTCATGGTGCTCCGATGGCAGACGGCGCCGATTCTGATCGCAATCGCTCTGACGGTTGAAGCCTGCGCCACCCCCGGCCAATCACAACATACAAACTGGACCGTCCGCGAATATGGCAGTGCTGCCTACGAGGTTGGAAAAGCCGAAGCATGGGTCTGCGAAGCCTTCCGCCCGATCGGGTTTTCCGAGCAGGATGCAATAGAAACCAGGGCCCAGATATCCGAGCACAATGCGGTTTGGAATGCGCTATGTCCGGAGGACATGAGATAAGGTGCCCGGAGGAATCAGGTGGAATGTCCAGGCGGCTTGATATGACGCAACGTCATTAACGTTTCCGCCGATTCGTTCATTTGCGGTTCAGCCAAGGCCTGCTATTGGTGCTGCCATGAAACGGATTCTGCTCACTTTCCTGATTTTTGCCATGCCGGTGCTGGCCAGCACCGTGGCTGCTGCCGATTGCACCTCGGCTGCTCAGAAGGCTGCGAACCAGGCAAATGCGGAATTGTTGAGCGTTGAAGCATCCGGTTCGGACTGCAAAGTCAAACTTCTTCTTCCCGGCAAGAACGGCGAGCCGCCCCGGGTGGTCACCAAGAAGGTCAAGGGATAAACTCCGGCCGATTCCAACCGGTGGACCTGCCCATGCGTATCCTCATCGTCGAAGATGACAAAGATCTCAACCGGCAACTGGCCGATGCCTTTGAGGAGGCGGGTTACGTCGTTGACAAGGCCTTTGATGGTGAAGAGGGACATTTCCTCGGCGATACCGAACCTTACGACGCCATCGTCCTTGATGTAGGTCTGCCGGAAATGGACGGCATTACCGTGCTGGAAAACTGGCGGCGGGAGGGCCGTAACATGCCGGTTCTCATCCTCACGGCCCGAGATCGCTGGAACGATAAGGTTTCCGGCATCGATGCCGGTGCCGACGACTATGTTACCAAGCCTTTTCACATCGAGGAAGTACTGGCGCGGGTGCGCGCACTCATCCGCCGTTCAGCCGGGCACGCCGCCTCGCTGATCGAATGCGGCGAGTTGCAGCTCGACACCAGAACATCGAAAGTGACGCTGGAAGGCGGCCCGGTGAAGCTGACCTCGCATGAACTGCGGCTGCTGTCTTACTTCATGCACCATCAGGACAGGGTGCTGTCCCGCACCGAGCTCACCGAGCATCTGTACGATCAGGATTTCGACCGGGATTCCAACACCATCGAAGTGTTCATCGGCCGCCTGCGCAAGAAACTGGGCGGTCAGTATATCGAGACGGTTCGCGGCCTTGGCTACAGGCTTGTGTCCAGTGACACAGGTGAAGCCGGCGGAGAAGCGGCGTCTTGATCCGCACGCTTTCTGCAAGACTGTTCTTCCTTACTGCCCTTTGGGCAATCCTGGCGACTTCCGCCGTCGCCTGGTTCTTGAGCACCAACTTCCGCACCAGTGTTGAGATCAATCTCAGCGAGCGCCTGACCGCAAATCTCTACAACATCATGGGATCGGTCAGTCGCGATGAGTCGGGCAAGCTGACCGGCGGGCCGGATCTGCGCGACTCGCGCTTTCTGCGCCCCGGTTCCGGCTACTACTGGACGGTCAACAATCTCTCCGGCGACGACAGTCTGAGCTCGGTTTCACTGGCTGGTGGCAGTGTTGACGTTCCTTCCGGTGCACCTTTTGATTCCGGATTTCAGCGGGAGTTCCTGGCGATGGACGCCGGTGGACAGGAACTCATCGGCATTGAGGCCAGGGCGTTTCTTGGCGAAAGCGACGAACTTTATTCCTTCGTGATTACCGCAAGCCGTGCGGAGGCCGACAAGCAGGTCAGCCAGTTCGTGCGCCAGTTGCTGCTGGTGCTTTCCCTGTTTGCACTCGGTTTCATTCTGGTCACCTTTTTCCTCGTCCGCTTGGGCCTCAACCCGATCAAGCGGGCTACCGCAAGGCTTGCCGATATCCGCGAGGGCAGGGCGGAACAGATCAGTGGCGAGTTTCCCCTCGAAATCCAGCCCCTGATCGACGAAACCAACGCGCTGATCGTTTCCAACCAGAGCGTCATCGAGCGCGCCCGCACCCAGGTCGGCAACCTCGCCCACTCGCTGAAGACTCCGCTTGCAGTCCTGCGCAACGAGGCGTCAAGCGCCAAGCCTTCCGTGCGCCAGGTCATCGAACAGCAGGTTCAACTGATGCAGGGCCAGGTTCAGACCTATCTTGACCGGGCGAGGATTTCCGCCCGCAGCGGAACGGTCACCTCCAGAACCGAAGTTGCGCAGAGCCTTGAGCGGCTGGCGCGGGTCATGCACAAGCTCAATCCCAAACTGGACTTTTCCGTCGAGACCGACAGCTCCAATCCGGTCTTTGCCGGTGAGCAGCAGGATTTCGAGGAAATGCTTGGAAACCTGTTGGAGAATGCCGCCAAATTTGCCCGCTCCCGTGTGGCCATCAGTGCCGGTACTACCGACGGAAAGCTCGTTCTTTCCGTCGGCGATGATGGTGATGGCATGACGGAAGTGCAGATCAGCGAGGCTGTGAAGCGCGGCGCGAGACTTGACGAAAGCAAACCGGGCTCGGGCCTCGGATTGTCGATTGTCCGCGACATCGCCAATGAATATAAGGGTGCCCTGACCCTTGGCCGTTCCGATCTGGGCGGCCTGAAAGCCGAATTGACATTGCCAGCCGCCGGACCTTCCCGGTGAGGTGATTATCTGGAGAGGACTGACATGAAACTCGGACTGCCGGTCAAGGCCCTGTTTGTTTGCGTGATGTCCGCCGGCCTACTTTCAGGATGCGTGACCACCGGCAAGGGACCGGGTTCGCTGCTTTCGGCAAGCCTGGCGGCAACGCCCCAAGGCCAGCAACTCAACCAGTATGCTCTCAACAAGGCAGTTTCTGCGGAGGTAAATGCGCTGGAGGCAACGCCGGCCGGCGGCGCAAAGGATTGGCGTAGCGGCAAGGCTGCATCCGGCCGTGTCCTGCCGGGGCCGCCATTTGAGGTTTCTGGCCGTATTTGCCGCCGCTTTACCCATCAGATCACCGTAGAGGGCGTGCAATCGAGCCGTGTGGCCACTGCCTGCAAGAATGAGGACGATGTCTGGCAGCCGGTCGGGACCTGATCGCTGAGCTGCTTTCCGCCGCCTTCCACCATGTGCGACTTGATGTCCGCTGTCGCGGATTTGATGCGCAATAACTTTTTTTCCCCTGCATTAGGCGATATCTACGCGCCATGACGTTTTGGATCATGGCAGCCCTGTTGATGATTTTCGCGGCACTCTTCGTGCTCGCGCCGCTGTATGTTGTCCGGGAAAAAGCCGAAAACCCCGAAGAGCTCGACAAGGCAATCTACAAGGCGCGCAAGGCGGAGATCGAAAACGATCTGGCGATCGGGCGCATTGACGCCGATACCGCGCGCGCGGCCATCGCCGAAGAAAGCCGCAAGCTGATTGCCGCCGTTGAACAGGCCCCCGGTGCGCCATCGGCAAACCTCGCTCTGTCCCGCATAATTGCACTGGCCGGTATTGTTTCGGTTCCTGTTGTGGCCGTCGCGCTCTATCTTCATGCCGGCAATCCGCAAATACCCGATCAGCGCCTCGCCGAACGCCAGGCCGGAAACCTTGAAAATCAACGCATCGAGGAACTGGTGGCCCGTGCCGAGGCGCATCTGGCTGCCAAACCTGATGATGTGCGTGGTTGGCAAGTGCTGGCGCCGGTCTATTCGCGCATGGGTCGGGACCAGGAAGCAGCGCAGGCCTGGGCCAATGTGCTCCGGCTTGCGCCACAAATTCCGGAAGTGAAGGCGAACCTCGCCGAAAGCCTGGTGGCCGTCGCTGGCGGTGTGGTGACTGCTGAGGCCGGTCGGCTGTTTACCGAGGAACTCGAAACCAACAAGGCGTCCGCCAAGGCCCGGTTCTATCTCGCTATGGCAAAGGGCCAGGAGGGCAAGCATGCAGAAGCGGTTACCCTCTGGGACGCGTTGATCTCCGGCGGCACGGATCAATCTCCCTGGATGGAGGCTGCTAGAACTTTCCGCAAGGAATCCGCCAGCCTTGCCGGTATCACACCGGCCCGGGGTAATCAGCCCGGTCCCACGGAAGAGCAGGTCGAGGAAGCTGCCTCCCTTTCTGCCGAAGAACGCAAAGAGATGATCTCCACCATGGTGGCAGGCCTTGCTGACCGCCTTGAAGACGATCCGACAGATCGTGAGGGCTGGAAACGGCTTGTGCGGGCCTATATCGTTCTGGGCGATAGCGATGCTGCGAAGACATCGGCTGAAAAGGCCATTGCCGCCAATGCGCAGGAAACGGCCTTTGTCGCGGAGATGAAGTCGGTGCTGGATCAGTTGCGGGGGCAGGAACCCGTTCAGCCCGCAAGCCCAACGGATGATCAAGCAGGTTCCGGGAGTGACACGCAATGACCCGCAAGCAGAAACGACTGACAATGATCGGTGCAATCGGCGCGGTGCTGATGGCTGCCGTTCTGCTTGTCATGTTCGCCCTGCGCGACGAGATCGTCTTTTTCTATTCGCCGACCGATATCCTGACCGAAAACAAGGCGCGGTCGGGCGAGCGCTTTCGCCTGGGCGGTCTGGTCAAGGAAGGCAGTATCGAGAAATCCGGCGAGACCGTTCATTTCGTCATCACCGATACCGAGCACGAATTGCCGGTAACCTATGTGGGCATCCTTCCCGACCTGTTCCGAGAAGGGCAGGGGGTGATTGCCGAGGGCAGCCTTTCCGGCACCAGTTTTTCCGCCGACACCGTGCTTGCCAAGCATGACGAGAACTACATGCCCAAGGAGGTTGCCGACACGCTGAAGGAGAAAGGCGTGTGGCAGGGGGAGGAAGCCGTCCAATGATCAACGAACTGGGCCATTTTGCCCTGGTACTGGCCTTTGCACTTTCGCTGGTGCTATCGGTCGTCCCGCTTGCCGGTGCAAAACTCGGCAATCAGAAGCTGATGGCGATCGGTTCGTCGGCTTCCACCGGCATGTTCGTTTTCACCCTGTTGGCGTTCGCCTCGCTCACCAGTGCCTATGTGACGTCCGACTTCTCGCTGGAGAATGTCTGGGCAAACTCCCATTCGGCAAAGCCGATGCTCTACAAGGTCACCGGCGTGTGGGGAAACCATGAAGGTTCCATGCTGCTGTGGGTGCTGATCCTTGCCTTCTTCAGTGCGCTGGTTGCCTGGTTCGGCTCCAACATTCCTGCCCGTTTGAAAGCCAATGTACTGGCCGTTCAGGGATGGATTGCGGCAGCCTTCTTCCTGTTCATCCTGCTGACCTCCAATCCCTTTGCCCGGCTTTCGCCTGCGCCCTTCGAGGGCAACGATCTCAATCCCGTTCTGCAGGATATCGGCCTCGCCATCCATCCGCCGATGCTCTATCTGGGTTACGTCGGTTTTTCCGTCACCTTCTCCTTTGCCGTTGCCGCAATGATCTCCGGTCGCATCGATGCTGCCTGGGCGCGCTGGGTAAGGCCCTGGGCGCTGACGGCCTGGCTGTTCCTTACCGCAGGCATCGCCATGGGCTCCTACTGGGCCTATTACGAGCTCGGCTGGGGCGGCTGGTGGTTCTGGGACCCGGTCGAGAATGCTTCCTTCATTCCCTGGCTCGTCGGCACCGCATTGCTGCATTCTGCCCTGGTGATGGAAAAGCGCGAGGCGCTGAAAATCTGGACCATCCTGCTTGCCATCATCACCTTTTCCATGTCGCTGCTTGGCACCTTCCTGGTGCGTTCCGGTGTCCTGACTTCCGTTCACGCTTTTGCCAACGATCCCGAGCGTGGTGTCTTCATCCTGATGATCCTGATGCTCTTCATCGGTGGCTCGCTGACGCTCTTTGCAATCCGCGCACCACTGCTGAAGGCAGGCGGTCTGTTCCAGCCGATTTCGCGCGAGGGCGCGCTGGTCTTCAACAATGTCTTTTTGACCACGGCAGCAGCAACCGTGCTGGTCGGAACGCTCTACCCGCTCGTTGTCGAAGCGCTTTCGGGTGCCAAGATTTCCGTCGGCGCGCCGTTCTTCAACATCACTTTCGGTCCGCTGATGATCCCGCTCCTGATGCTGGTTCCCATCGGGCCTTTGCTTTCCTGGAAACGAGCTGATCTGTACCCGGCCCTGCAGCGCCTTTTCTGGGTTGCCGGGTTGGCCCTGCTCACCTTCATCATCACATTGGCCTTCACCTCGGGCGAGCCGGTACTGGCAAGCCTGGGCATCGGCCTTGCGGTGTGGGTAATGGTCGGTGCCTTTGCCGAAATCTGGACCCGCACGGGCATTGGCAAGACCTCCGCATCGAATGTCTTTTCCCGGCTTTCCGGCCTGCCGCGTTCCATGTGGGGAACAGCGCTCGGCCATTTCGGCCTCGGGGTGATCCTACTTGGCGTGGTGACCGTCTCAGTCTTCGAGCAGGAAAGCGTTGCCGAAGTTGCCCCCGGCGAAAAGATCGCTGTCGCAGGCTACGAGATCGCCTTTCAAGGGGTAACCCCGGTCACGGGTCCGAACTACACCGAGATCGTTGCCAATTTGATGGTAACAAGCCCTTCAGGCAATTTGTTCCCAATGAAGCCTGCCAAGCGCGTCTATCAGGTGCGTGGCATGCCAACCACCGAGGCAGCGATCCGTACCATCGGCTTCTCCCAGCTTTACATATCCCTGGGCGACCTCAGCGCGAGCGGCAAGCTGGTCATCCGCGCCTGGTGGAAACCGCTGGTGACCCTGATCTGGATTGGCGCAATTTTCATGGTGGCAGGCGGAGCAATCTCGCTTTCCGACCGGCGGTTGCGCGTCGGTGTGGCGAAGCGGGCGAGGCGCATTGCTGCCGGAAAGCAGGCCGATGCGCTTTCCTGATGCCATGAAAGCCGGCATCCGGCTCCTTGTCCTGGCAATGGCCCTGCTTGCCGCCGCGCCTGCTTTTGCCGTCAATCCGGATGAGATGCTGGCCGATCCGGCGCTTGAGCATCGAGCCCGCGACCTTTCCGCCACCATCCGCTGCATGAAATGCCAGAACCAGTCCATCGATGATTCCGATGCCGATCTTGCCCGCGATCTGCGCA
>JAGRLQ010000166.1:231-3260 GCA_020441735.1 Nitratireductor sp. | reverse complement strand
ACCAGAACCTAAATCTGGCGTGTCTACCAATTTCACCATACCCGCTGATTGTGGCGTTTCACGGCGTAAAGCGGGCATTTCGCACGCTTCAGCGATGTAAAATGGCTCGCTGGCACCGACAAAACAGCACCGTCAAACCGGTCGGCGCGGTCTATATCATCCGCCAGTTGTTTGGCAAAGGGGGCAGCGGCATTTTTTGCAACCCGCGAGGTGGTGCGTGCAGACGGGTCTATGGCGCCGTATTCTCCGCAAACCGGCGGGAGACATTGTCAAAGCGCTTCTGCCATGAAAATTGCCGCCTTCCGGCGCCGATTTCCGCCGGTGACGGCCAGGTGGTGACGGTTCGCATGCTGTTGCCTTCGATGAAGATGGCGTGGCTTCCCGCCTGTTCCAGATCGCTTCTTGTGACGATCAATGCCGGCTTGCGCTGTTTGCAGCGCACGAACCAGAGCCGTGGCGCCAGCAGAATATCGGCGCGGTTGCATTCAGCAGCCAGCAATTCGGGGTCGTAAACCAGCGAAACCTTCATCTGTGCGGCCCGGAAGCGGCAGATATCCTTCCCGCATGGCTCCTCTGCCCAGAATTCTGAAAACCGGACATTGGGCAGATAGGCCCGCCGCCAGATTTCCGTGGCAAACCGGTTGGCCTCCGGATTGACGATAGCGAGGGCTGCCTTTTCATAACTGCCGGTATTTTCTGCAGCTTGTTGCCGTACAGCTATTGCACTGCCGTTCTGGGCAATCAGCAGGTCCGGCATGCCAGTCGCAGACTGCCCTGCTCCTGTGATCGCCGCGATCACGGCCATTGGCAAAACGGCAATCAGCCGCAGGCGCGACCGTAACCCGCAAGCCAAAACCAATGCCAGCGCGCCGAGCAAGGGCAGCTGCGGCGGCAACAGGCCGGTCTCCAGTCCCGGATGATGGCCGATCACCATATCGGAGATGCCAAGCACTGCCTCAATCGCCTGCCCCAGCGGTTTCAGTGCCAATGTCTCGAAACCATACGGCATCAAGAGCATGGCCAGCAGGCAAAGCGGCATGACGGCCAGCGAAACCACCGGCATGGCAAGAAGATTGGCAGCGATGCCGAGCGGTACGATGCGGTGGAAATGCCATGCGGCAAACAACGCGGTAGCAAGACCTGCGATGAGGCTGGTTGCGGTCAGGCCGGCAAAATAGCCGATGACTTTTCTGCCAATGCCCGGCGCCTGCCAATGATGTTCGGCACGGCGCGCCCTGTCGGCTTGCCAGTCCGTCCATTGTCGGTAGGCGGCAACCAGCGCTGACACAGCGGCAAAACTCATTTGAAAGCCTGGTTGGAACAGGCTCGATGGCGCGATTGCCAGCACGATCAACGCAGCAATCGCCACGCTGCGCATGGTAATCGCCTGCCGGTCCAGCAGCGCTGCCAGCATCATCACGGAAAGCATGATCCAGGCGCGTTGGGTGGCAACGCCTGCACCGGCCAGGAAAAGATAGAGCGTTGCGGCGGCAAAACCGGCGCCGACTGCCCATTTCTTGATGGCATGGCGCTCGGCAAGGCCGGGAATGAAAACCAGAGATTGGCGCACCAGCCAGATCACGGTCAGCGTCACCAGCGCCATGTGCAGGCCGGAAATGGCAAGGATATGTGCCAGTCCCGAGCGCCGCAGGGTTTCCTGGGTCTGTTCGGAAAGTCCCGACCGGTCGCCGGTGATCAGTGCCACGGCGACATGGCCCGGCTGACCTTCGAGTCCCGAACGGATACGGCTGGCAATCTTTTCGCGGATACGGTTCTGGAAGATTGTAAAATGCGTCCACCAGTCCGGTTCCATTTCCGGGATGGGGCTATTGCGGGCGTCGCCCATGAAAAACCCTGTCAGCCCAAGACCTTCCAGCCAGCCATGATAGGCAAAGTCATAGCCGCCCGGATAATAGGGTGCTGGCAGCGGTCGCAACCGCACGAGCCCCGAAAGCACGCTTCCTGTTGCATTGGCAGGGCTGCTCCTATTACCGGACACGCGGATACGGTCCGGAAGTTCTGCTGTGCCGAGACCTTCAATTGCCAGCGGCCGGATCAGATAGCGCGGCGAGCCGCTGCGGTTGAGATCGGTTGCCAGCACGATCCCGCGCATCTGCGCAGTGATATCGGCACGCGGCACCGGCATCGCCCGGCGCTGAAGTTCGACGGCTGAAAGCCACATGCCAAGCGAGACCATGGCACAGGCACACAGGATCGCGCCGAAAACGCCCCTGCCCGCTGCAAGGTGAATTCTGGCCACATAGACCGCCAGGACAAGCAGCCCGGTGGTCAGCGCCAGCATCGGGGTCGAAGGTTCGCCAGGCGCGAAATAAAACAGCGTAATGCCACCTGCCATGGCAACCGGCAGAAAGTTGAAACCGCTCCCCTGCGCCTTTTCTTGCGCCAGTTCATGGCCGAGGAAGTCCCGCAGGTTTAGGAACCCTGCTTCCAGCCGGAAATGCAGTGTGCGGACTTTACCGGACTCTGTCAGCCAGGGCTGACCGTCGGCGTCATCATTGTCGTCGTCTTCCCCTGTGATAGCGCCGGTCACCGGCGGTCTTGCAAGCGCCCTGCTGTCATTGCCGGCGCGAAAGGGTTCGGGCAGCCAGAGCTTAGACTCTCTGTCTGTTGGTTCCGCATCAATTGTCTTCAGTTCTGCCATGCCTGCACCCACGGAATACTTGCTGATGTGCCAGCATCCGGCAGCCGTGGGTGGGCCCGGCTCCTGCGAAAAACAGCGTTTTCAGCGCGTTGCAGGAAACGGGCGGCAGGCCTTTGTCTTTTCGACGTTGAGCCCTTGTAACCGGAACCATCCATGCTACATCACGCACCACGCAATTTCCAGTGTTGGTCCCCTGCCCGTGCGGACCAGCCAATCTCAGGATTTTTCATGACTGCAGAAAAGACGCCCGTCATTACCCGCTTTGCACCGTCGCCGACGGGCTTCCTCCACATCGGCGGCGCGCGCACGGCGCTGTTCAACTGGCTGTTTGCCCGGGCCAATGGCGGCAAGATGCTGCTGCGCATCG
>JAGRLQ010000166.1:0-160 GCA_020441735.1 Nitratireductor sp. | reverse complement strand
TGGGACGGCGAGCCGATATCCCAGTTTTTACGCGCCGCCCGTCACCGCGAAGTGGCCGAACAGATGGTGGCCGCAGGTCAGGCCTATTACTGTTTTGCCACCCAGGAAGAACTCACTGAAATGCGCGAAAAAGCCCGCGCCGAGGGCCGGCCGCCGCGCT
>JAGRLQ010000165.1 GCA_020441735.1 Nitratireductor sp. | reverse complement strand
GTTGCGGAAGAACCGATCGAAGAGCAGATCGAAAAGGCGGAAGAAACCCAGACTGCGGTGGTGCCCGAGGAAATCACCGAAGATCAGCGTCAGAAGTTGAAAAAAGCCGAGAAGACCCGCCGCGAGAAGGCGCGTGAACGCCGCGAGGAATTGCTTGGGGCCGCGGCGGCAGGCGCTGTTGTCGGCGCGCTGATACCGATTCTTGGCGGCAAGGTCGTCGAGGATGAGGGTGACCGTTTCGTTGTCGAGCGCAATGGCGAGTACATCGTGCGGCGGGATGACAGCGCTCTCTTCCGGGGCAATGCCGAGCGGGTTGAAATCGAGCATCTGCCGCGCGGGCGAACCCGGGAAACCGTTTACCGGCCCAACGGCTCTAGCATCGTCACGCTGCGCGATGCGGGCGGTTATGTGCTGATGCGCAAGCGCGTGCGTCGTGACGGGCAGGAAATCGTTCTGTTCGATGCATTCGAAGAGGGGCGGGAATTTGTCGACTACGATCGTACTTTGCCACCGGTGCAGATCACCATTCCGCGGGATGAGTACATCGTTCCAGCCCGCCGGTATGGCCGCCGTCAACTGGCCGAGATTTTTGCCGCGCCGCCGGTGGAAGCATTGCCCGAACGCTACACGCTGCGCGAAGTGCGCGAGAGCGAGCGGCTTCGCCAATATGTGCGCCGCGTCGATCTCGACACGGTCACCTTCGATTCCGGCAGCTATTATGTCAGCGAGTCGCAGGTTCCCTATCTCGCCGACATTGCCGGCGGGATGCTCGATGTGATCGATGAAAATCCTGGCGCGGTATTTCTGGTGGAAGGACATACCGACGCGGTTGGTCCGGAGCTTTCAAACCTTACCTTGTCGGATCGCCGGGCGGAAACCGTTGCCCGCATTCTCGTGGAAGCCTATGGCGTCCCACCTGAACATCTGGTTGTGGAGGGATATGGCGAACAGTTCCTGAAGATCGACACGCAGGGCGATGAACGGCAGAACCGGCGTGTGACGATCCGCAACATCAGCCCGCTGCTACAGACGACTGAGAATTGACAAAAAGAAAGGCCGGTTCCGTGCGGAGCCGGCCTTTTTCGGTGCAAGACCTGTGATGAATCAGGCAGCTTTTTCGAGGTCTGCTTGCCAGGTGCCGAGGGCTGCCATGCCGTTCATCTTCGCGCGATGGGCAAAAGCGCGCTGAGCTGCGGCGACGTTCTCCGTCTTGCCGCCCCAGGCCTTCAGTGCTGCTGCCTGAAGCGCACGGCCATAGGAATAGGTCAGCTTCCACGGCATGTCATACATGGCGTTCATGGCGGAGAGATGCGCGGTTGCCTCCTCATCCGACTGGCCGCCGGAAAGGAAGGCAATGCCCGGCACTGAAGCCGGTACGCAGTTCTTCAGCACGCGCACAGTGCGCTCTGCGACTTCCTCGATGGAGGCTTTGCTACCCGATTTCTGGCCCGGCACGATCATGTTGGGCTTCAGCACCATGCCTTCCAGATTGACGCCGGCATAATAGAGTTCCTGGAACTGCTCCTTCAGGGCCCATTCGGTGACCATCTCGCAGCGCTCGATGCCATGGGTTGAATGTTCGCCATCCATCAGCACTTCGGGCTCGACGATGGGCACGATGCCTGCTTCCTGGCAGAGCGCGGCATAGCGGGCCAGTGCATGGGCGTTGGCATGGATGCTGTTGTGCGAGGGCGTAGCATCGCTGATCGTGATGACGGCGCGCCATTTGGCAAAGCGGGCGCCCGCTTCATAATATTTCGCCAGGCGGTCGCGCAGGCCGTCGAGACCTTCGGTGATTTTTTCGATTGATGTGCCGGAAAGTGCCTGCGCACCCTTGTCGACCTTGATGCCGGGAACGGCACCAGCGGCCTTGATCAGATCAACCAGCGGGGTTCCATCGGCTGCTTTCTGGAACAGGGTTTCCTCGAACAGGATGACGCCGGAGATGTAGTTTTTCATCGCCTCTTCGGCGCGAAACAGCATTTCGCGGTAGTCGCGGCGGGCGTCCTCGGTTGATTCCACACCGATGGAATCAAAGCGCTTCTTGATGGTCCCGGTGGATTCGTCGGCGGCGAGGATGCCCTGGCCCTCGGCGACCATGGCGATGGCGATATCTTCAAGGCGTTCAGTCATGTCGTTGCCCTCGTACAGTTGATCTATGTGTCTGAAAAAAGTGGCTTCCCATATCAGAGCGAATGGTGGTTTGAAATCAGGCTTGCCGGTTTCGAAACGATTGAAAAAAAATTCAATCGTTTGAAGCCACAGGTTTTTTCCGGCAGCGTTAACAAGCAGCCGCCGTTTTGGGGCTTTGCCATATTTGCAGCGGCAAAGAACGCTAGGGTGGCTTCATGTTGCGCAAATCCGTTCTCACCGATCCTGCCTTCATGGCTGATCCTGTGCCGCATGTTGAAGCGCTGCAGCGCCAGGGGCCGTTCGTGCGCAGCCGCCTGCCGATCATTGGCGAGGTCTGGCTGGCGACCACCCAGGAGGCACTGGCGGCCGTCCTGAAGGATAACGAGCATTTCTCGATGCGGCGTGGCGACGGCAATGTGACCGGGGTTCAGTGGTGGATGCCGAAGACCATACGACTGCTCGCCAACAACATGCTGACGATGGACGAGCCGGATCACCGGCGGCTGCGCAGCCTGGTTGACGTGGTCTTCCGGCGCGATGCGGTCATGGCGCTGGAACCCAGGGTCGATGCCATGGCCGATCAACTTGCGACCGAGCTTTTTTCCGATGGTGAACCGGCCGACCTGCAAATGCGGTTTGCCCGTGCCCTGCCGCTGGCCGTGATCTGCGAGATGCTCGGCATTCGGGAAGCCGACCGCGTGCGTTTCAGCCAGTGGGCCGAGCGGCTGACGACGGTCAACGGCGTATTCGGATTTCTTGCCGCCATGCCCGGCATTTCCAAGATGCGCCGTTATCTGGCGGATGAAATTGCCCGCCAGCGCCATGAGCCTGGCGAGGGACTGATCGGCGAACTGGTGAAGATGCAGTCTGACGGCGCCAACATCAGCGATGATGAACTGACCGCCATGATCTTTCTGCTGCTGGTCGCAGGGCATGAGACAACGACTCACGTGATCACGGGTGGGGTGTATGAATTGCTGTCGCAGCCGGGGCAGGCCGAATGGCTGATGGAGGAAGAAGGCCGCATGGCGCTGGCGGTGGAAGAGCTGCTGCGCGTGGTGTCCGCGGTGCAATTCACCAAGCCGCGCAATGTGTGCCGGGACATCGAACTGTTCGGCAGCAGGCTTGCAAAGGGCGATGTGGTGATGCCGATGATCGTCGGGGCCAATTACGATCCTGCGGCAATCGATGCCCCGGCAAAGCTTGATCTCGGGCGACGTCCGAACCGGCATGTGGCCTTTGGTGCGGGCATTCATTTCTGTCTCGGCCATCAACTGGCGCGGCTGGAGATAGCCTGCGGACTGCGCGCGCTGTTTTCCCGCTGGCCCGGCCTTGCCCTGGCCGATCCAAACGCTGTGCGCTGGCGTGCACGCGCGGGCATAAGGGCGCTTGACGGCTTGATGGTGGTTCGGGGTTAGGTTCTGGCGGTTGCGGCGCCAGGAAAGGAAGACTCGGATCATGTGCCTGGCAGGATGCCGTTCCCACCACTTTGTGCTAGTCAATTGTTCCAGCTGAAGATGAAACCGTTACGCCAATGCTTGTTCGATCCACAGCCAGAATACTGACGCTTGCTGGTGCTCTGACCGGTGGGGCGGTTGTTTCCCAGGCGCCGGAATTCGCCCAGCAATACCGCCAGCGCATCGGCGGCGCGCTGCAGGAACTCAGCGCCGTGGTCGCCGATTTCGACAAGGATGCGGCCGCAAGCGACATGACGCGCGAGGAAGCCCTGACGCGCTACAGCCGGTCGCAGGACCGTTTCCTGCGCGATCGCGGGGCCTCTATCGATCAGACGCTGCTGCGGCATGCCCGCCTGACGCAGCAGCGGGAAGCACTGGAAGCAGCCATCCCGCTGATGAAGCCGTTTCATGTCGCGCAATATGCCGACCCGGCGCTTGTCGAGGGTGCATGGGAAGACTTCAAACCAGCCGTCCCGCTTACCGCCGAGGGCGGCATCTATGCGGCGGGGGGTGCTGTTACCGGTTGGTTTCTCATCGCACTGTTGTTCGGATTTCTCGGCTGGTTGTGGCGCAGTCTCACAGGCAAGAAAAAAGACACGATCGTGATCGAGGAGCCACCCGTTCTGGCAGAAGGTGATGAAATGGAGGGCGGAAGAGCTGCACCGCCAGGCAGTACGGTTGCTGCAGCCACGGATACCGCCCTTGTGCCGGAAACAGATGTCCACAGGCCGACCAGTTTTCTGGAGAGACTGGAAAGACCTGTACCGGAACGCAAGTAGTGGGTTAGCCCTCGAGCACTTTCACGCCGGGCAGTTCCTTGCCTTCCATCCATTCGAGGAAGGC
>JAGRLQ010000164.1 GCA_020441735.1 Nitratireductor sp. | reverse complement strand
TGTTTCCGGTCTGGTCGGGTGATGCGGGGCTTTCCTCCAACCCGATGGGCGGGGCGGGGGACGTGTTGCTGGTACCGCAGCCCGAAACGCTGACCAAGGTGCCATGGTCGCCCCATTCGGCCTGGATGCTGTGCCGTCCAGTCTATACCGATTTTACGGCGATCCCCTTCGAACCACAGGGCGTGCTGGAGACAGCGGTGGCGAAGCTTGCCGAAGCCGGCATGACCTTCACCTGCGGGCTCGAAGTCGAGTTTCACGTTTTCAGGGTGACGGACGCTGCGCGCGATCATGGCTCGGCGACCATGCCGCCGAAGCCACCTTCGACCGAACTGATCACCGAAGGCTACAAGTATCTAACCGAGAGCGTCTACGATGCAGCCGAGCCGGTGCTCGACGAGATACGCCGTGCCGCCCAGGCGATGGGACTGCCGGTTGCCTCCGTCGAGGTGGAAATGGGTCCGGGCCAGTTCGAGGTCACCTTCGCTCCCGGTCCGCCGGATGTGCAGGCGCGCCATTTCGTGCTGTTTCGCACCATGATCAAGGAGCTGTGCGCCCGCAACGGGCTTCATGCGACCTTCATGACGCGACCCGCCGTCGAGAACTGCGCGTCGAGCGGATGGCACATTCACCAGTCGGTGTGCGATCTTAAAACCGGAAAAAACCTGTTCGAGCCGAAGCAAGGAGAGGAACTCACCGGGGCTGCCAGCGGCTGGATTGCCGGGCTGCTGGCGCATGCTGGTGAAAGCTGCCTGATGACGACGCCGACGGTCAACGGCTACAAGCGCTACCAGCCTTTCATGCTGGCGCCCGACCGCATCCAGTGGGGACGCGACAATCGCGGCGCGATGCTCAGGGTGCTTGCCGGGCAGGGCAATAGCGCAAGCCGGATCGAGAACCGTGTCGCCGAACCGGCAGCCAATCCCTATTACTGCTTCGCCTCACAGATTCTCAGCGGCCTCAAGGGTATCAGCGCCGGGCTTGAAGCACCGCCGCCCGTCGAGCGGCCTTACGAGGATGATGCAGACAGGCTCCCTGCAAGCCTTGGCGATGCGATCAGCCTGTTTGAGTCGGGCAGTCTTTACCGCGAGGCAATGGGCAATGAGTTCGTTTCCTTCCTCGCCACGTTGAAGCGGGCGGAATGGCACCGTTATCTTGCGGCGGTTTCCGAGTGGGAGCAGGCGGAGTATTTTACCAATTTCTGACTTCTGACGGGGTGTGGCAATGGCAGATTCGGTAACGTTCAACGGGTTCGGAAAACAGTCGCTGCCGTTTCTCAAAGCGCTGGGTTTTTACCAGGACCGTGAGTGGTTCAAGGAAAACAGGCCGATCTATCTGCGTGAGGTGCGCGGGCCGATGGGCGACCTCATCGAGGTGCTGGCCGCGCGCTTTGACAAGGCCGGCATTCCGCTCAAGGGCGACCGCAAGAACTCGCTTTACCGGGTCAACCGCGATGTCCGCTTTTCAAAGAACAAGGATCCGTATGTGACCCATGCCAGCGCCATGCTGACGCGTTCGGGCACGAAGAAGGAAAACGGCTTCGTCTACATGCATTATTCCAATGAGCGCTGCTTCATCGCCTGCGGTTTCTATGGGCTTGAAGGGGCGGAAATGCGCGCCTTCCGGGAACTGATCCGGCGTGAGGAGAAGAAGTTCGCCGGCATTGTGGAAAAGCTTGAGAAGCATGGCTACCGGTTCGAGGAAGGTACCCCGCTGAAGCGCAATCCGCGCGGTTTCGAAGATGTTGCCGGGGAACCGCTGGCAGGCTGGATCAGAATGCGCAACCATACCTTCATGGAGGAACTGACACCGGAGATCTTCCAGTCTGGTGAGGTTGCCGAGCGTATGTTTGAAATGGGAAAGCGCGCCTTGCCGCTGCTTGAATTCGGCTGGCGGGCAATCGACAGCGTACGAGAAGACTGAGAACGCAACAAAATCCGAACTGGACGCAACATGCTGAAAATTCTCGGAAGACCGACTTCGATCAATGTGCGCAAGGTGTTGTGGACGCTGGATGAAACCGGCATCGATTATGTCCATGAGCCGCAATGGGCGACGCCGGAAGCCAGTACGAAAGTACCCGAATATCTTGCGCTTAATCCCAATGCGCTGGTGCCGGTGATCATCGACGGGGATTTTGTGCTGTGGGAATCCAACACGATCTGCCGCTATCTGGCGGCGAAGGCTGGCCGTAACGATCTGCTGCCGACGGAGCTGCGCGCGCGGGCGGAGGTTGAAAAGTGGATGGACTGGGCCTCGACCGATCTCAACAATGCCTATCGCGATGCCTTCATGGCACTGATCCGCAAGGACCCGGCCTATGATGATGCTGGGCGGGTTGCGGCAAGCGCAAAACGCTGGAATGGCGCGATGGGCATTCTCGACAGTCTTCTGGAAGGCCGCAACTATGTTGCAGGCAAAAGCTTCACGCTGGCCGATATCGTCATGGCGCTGTCCACCCATCGCTGGCGCTCGACACCGATCGAGCACGCGGTAACGCCTGCCGTCGAGCGCTGGATGGAACGCCTGGCCCAGCGCGCAGAATGCGCCGCTTATTGCGCGCCGCAGTATCCCTGATCGCTTAGCCTTAAAGGCCTACAGCGATTTGGCAGCCAGTGCCGCACCTGCGCCGAGTGCGCGCAGTTTGCCGACGGCGACGCTGCGGGGCAGGGGTGCCAGGCCGCAATTGGTGCAGGCGATGATGCGATCGGGGTCGACGAATTCGCTTGCCGCCTTGATGCGGCTGGCCACTTCCTCGGGCGTTTCGATCGCGTTGGTGGCAACATCGATGACGCCGACCATCACCTCCTTGTCGGGCAAGAGCCGCATCAGTTCTCCCGGCACGCGGGAGTTGGCGAATTCGAGCGAAACCTGATCGATGGAGGACTTGTTGAGGGCCGGGAAGAAGGCTTCGTACTGACGCCACTGGTCGCCAAGGGATTTCTTCCATTCGATGTTGGCCTCGATGCCGTAGCCGTAGCAGATATGAACGGCCGTCTTGCATTTGAGACCCTTTTTGGCCCGTTCCAGCGCCTCAATGCCCCAGCCGGCAGCTTCCTCGGTGAAGGCGTTGAAGGCAGGTTCGTCGAACTGGACAATGTCGGCGCCAGCTGCCTCCAGTTCGAGGGCCTCCTGATTGAGAATGTCGGCGAAAGCCATCGCCATGTCGACCCGGCTGCCGTAATGGCCGTCGGCGATGGTGTCGCAGATCGTCATCGGTCCCGGCATGGTGCACTTGACCTTGCGGCCCGTGTGGCTGCGCACGAATTCTGCTTCCGCCTTGTGGATCTGGTATTTGCGGGCAACGGGTGCGGTAACGGTCGGCACATCCACCACATAGCGGTCTGCCCGGATGCCCATCTTGGTTTTCACATTCCAGTCAATGCCGTCGATGTGCTCGAGAATGCCGTGGACGAAATGGATGCGGAACTGCTCGCCGTCGCATACGGTCGACAGGCCTGAATCCTCCTGCTCCTTTATCCAGATCAGCGCTGCGTCGCGCTTTGCCTGGGCAAGTTCTTCGCCTTCCTGGCGCCAGGCAGCCCAGAGTTTTTCCGGTTCGGCGAGCCATGCCGGTTTCGGCAGGCTGCCCGCGATTGCAGTATCCATGATGTCCTCCCCTGATTGATGCCCGCGTGCGGGTTTCGCCGGGTGCGAGGATAGGGGGCTTTGGGAAAAATGAAAAGTGGCGAGAGCTTACCCCGGCCGGGGATCAAGTGCTGCTGTCTTCTTGCTGCCGCTGGCACCCGGAAGGCATGTTTCATGCTGCCTTGTCAGCGTGTTCCGCTGAAATCTGGGTTTGGCGATGATTTACGCAGGTAAGATGGCAGCCCGGGAAAAAGCAGCTTGGCGCATTTTCGCTGATTTTCATCAGCATGGTTTCGTGGCGCACAGGCTTTTTGATCTCATTCATGGTTGAATTGGGTATCGGTGAATCAAACGCCACACCCATGTAGTATTTGTTGGACCAGGTCTTCCGGGCCGTGAGCTGATGGCCGCCGACGAAAAGCCTGATTTTTTCGCCCTGGATTCCTCCCATGGGTGCCTGGATCTGTGCTCCGCCCCGGCTGATGTTTATCAGAAAGGTGACGGTGCTTTTGTCTCCGTGTTGCACCAGTGCCGTCACGTTGCACGGATACCGGCGCCACTGCCTCATCGACCTGTTCTTTAAGAACACGGTTGATGTTGCTGCGACTACCAGCCCCAAAGCCAGGGCAAATGCATGGAGGTAGGAAGGGGAGGCAAGTTCGGCTGGACCGCCTACTTTGTCCGCCAGGGGTTGCCTTTTGCTGATGAGACCGGATTTGTACCCCCGCGATGGGCTGGTGCGTATCTGCGCACCGGGGCTTTCGGTTTCGATTGCCGCACTGAAAGCGCCCAACGGCTTTCTTTCCGGAGCAGCACAGCCGTTGCGGGCTGCAAATTCATGCATTTCAGAGGTGTTTGTGAACAAAGCGGCCACGGCACGGTCAACTGTACTCTTGGAGGCGGGATTTCTTGCTGGGTCCATCCGCTCCGCGATGCGATCCATCCGGGATTTCAGCAGGATCGTGTCTGATATCGAAAGTTGGGTTTTGTAGGCGCCTGCTCGGAGTTTTCTCTGCATTTCCTCCAATTTTGCAAGCAACTCCGACCAGTTATCGCGGCTGTTTATTGAAATATATGATTTGTTACTAAGTTTAACAATCTCCGTTAACAGATTGCAAACTTCACTTTCCGTTGCTTTTGCAGACTTGTAGTCTGCAAAGCAGATAAACATTGCTAAAACTGCGGACAAAGCAATCTTTACGCTTGGTAACATCTGAAGAATACTATGGAGAAATCCTTAATCGAATCAAAAAAACGGCTTACCAACTTTTGCCCTGCCAAAATCACATGCTCTGAAATTATGATTTGGAAATCAGTTTTTTCGGCAGTTTCCGTTGGAGTTCGGTCTGCCCGTAGCAATCATCTTGACGGCGTACCGTACGGTACGGTACATCACATAGCATGAATACGCATGCGGTCATTAAACGGGAAGACGGTTTGCCGGAGGGAGCGGATTTCACGCCTCGCCAACGCGAGGTCCTTGCCGCCGTGCTCGACCTGATGGTGGAGGAGGGCGACGGGTTCTCGCTGGCCAAGGTCTGCCGAAGGGCAAGCTGTTCGAAGGAAACGCTCTACAACTGGTTCGGCGACCGTGACGGCCTCCTGACAGCGACGGTGCAATGGCAGGCCTCGAAGGTGAAGATGCCGGGGCTCGATGCCGCCGGTGTGACAGCGGTAAGCTTTCGTGCCGCGCTGACAGATTTTGCCATTTCCTGGCTGGAAGTCATCACCAGTGACGTCTCGGCGGCGCTCAACCGGCTGGCGGTTTCGCACGCCGGAGCGGGGGCGGTATCGGCGAAGGGCCGGCTCGGCGAGATCGTGCTGGAGAACGGGCCGCTTGCGATGCGGCGGCGGCTGAAGCCGATGCTTGCCGCCGGTGAAGAGGCCGGGCTTCTTGCATTCGATCATTGCGAAATGGCAATCCGCACGTTTTTCGGCCTGGTGGTGGCCGATTGGCAGATCCGTAAACTGCTTGGGGAGGCGACGCGCCCCTCGGCGACAGGGATACAGCAGACGGCCGAGCGGGCTGTCGAGGAATTCCTGCTTCTCTATGGAGCAGGCGAACTTGAAAACGGAAAACACGGTTAGGGAGTAACAACATGCGTGTTTATTATGATCGCGATGCCGATCTCAATCTCATCAAGGGCAAGAAGGTGCTCATCGTTGGCTACGGTTCGCAGGGAAGGGCGCATGCGCTCAACCTGAAGGATTCCGGCGTTGGCGATGTGCGCGTTGCGCTGCGTGAAGGTTCCTCGACGGCCAAGAAGGTGGAAGCCGACGGGCTCAAGGTGATGAGCGTTGCCGAAGGTGCCGCATGGGCCGATCTGATGATGATGGCGACGCCGGACGAATTGCAGGCCGGCATCTACAGTACCGAAATCGCGCCGAACATCCGCGACGGTGCGGCAATCGCCTTTGCCCATGGCCTCAACGTGCATTTTGGCCTGATCGAACCGAAATCCTCCGTCGATGTGCTGATGGTGGCGCCGAAAGGTCCCGGACATACGGTGCGTGGTGAATATCAGAAGGGCGGCGGTGTACCGTGTCTCGTTGCTGTCCATCAGGATGCTTCCGGCAATGCGCTCGACCTCGGTCTTTCCTATGCCTGCGGCGTTGGCGGTGGACGTTCGGGCGTCATCGAAACGACGTTCCAGGAAGAGTGCGAGACCGACCTGTTCGGCGAACAGGTGGTGCTGTGCGGTGGTCTGGTCGAGCTGATCCGCGCCGGTTTCGAAACGCTGGTTGAAGCAGGCTACGCTCCGGAAATGGCCTATTTCGAGTGTCTGCACGAGGTCAAACTGATCGTCGATCTGATCTATGAGGGCGGTATCGCCAACATGAACTACTCGATCTCGAACACTGCCGAATGGGGCGAATACAAGTCCGGCCCGCGCATCATCACCGAGGAAACCAAGGCGGAGATGAAGCGGGTTCTGCAAGATATTCAGTCGGGCCAGTTCACCTCCGAGTGGATGCAGGAATGGCATTCGGGGGCTGCCCGCTTCAAGGCAACGCGCCGCCTCAATGACGGCCACCAGATCGAGGAAGTCGGCGAGAAGCTGCGCGGCATGATGCCATGGATTAAATCCAACGCACTGGTGGATAAAGAGAAGAACTAAGGGGGTTCTTGTCGGCTGCGATCCACGGCTTTGGTGAGTCTGCCTGTCCTCGGGCTTCGCCCTGCGGGCAGGCGGGTGGATCAAGTCCAACGCGCTTGTCGACAAAGAGAAGAACCAATCTACCCAAGCGATTTGTGAGTTGTGAAACCAGGCCGCGGCAGACGTCGCGGCCTTTTTCATGAGCTGATTCAAAATAGGTCAGCATTATTGACATAAATTGCAAAGCGTGTAGGAGTGGCGCACTTTATCTTGCTGGAAGAGTGTCATGGCCGAGGGTGAACTGTCTGCATCCGCACGCGACCACATCGACTGGGAACGCGTCTTTGCATCCCGCATGGGGCGGATGAAGGCATCCGAAATCCGCGAATTGCTGAAACTGCTCGCCCAGCCGGACATCATTTCCTTTGCCGGCGGCATTCCCGATCCGGCGCTGTTTCCGGCAGACGAATTCGCCAAAGCCTATGGTGCCATTCTGACGGATGGGCGGCAGGAAGCGGCGCTGCAATATTCGGTGAGCGAAGGCTATCCGCCGCTCCGGCGCTGGATCGTGAAGGAAATGGCAGGGCTTGGCGTCCCGTGCGACGAGGACAACATCCTCATCGTGTCCGGTTCTCAGCAGGCGCTCGACTATCTCGGCAAGGTGATGCTGTCGCCGAGTGATACGGCGCTGGTAACGTGGCCGACTTATATGGGTGCGCTCGGTGCCTTCAACGCCTACGAACCCAATTACGACCGGTTGATTGCCCATGGCAACCGCTCGGCGGAAGACTATCGCAAGGCAGCGCAAGCTACTGGCGGCGACGTGAAGTTCGCCTACTGCTCGGTCGACTTTGCCAACCCGACCGGCGAAACGCTGGACCGCCGGGCGCGGGAAAACCTGCTCGATCTGGCCGGCGAACTCGACATCGCCATCATCGAGGATGCCGCTTATCAGCGGTTGCGCTACGATGGCGAGGCGATCCCGCCGATCCTGGCACTGGAGATCGAACGGGTGGGTTCGATTGAAAACTGCCGCACGCTCTACTGCGGCAGTTTCTCGAAAACCCTGTCGCCCGGCCTTCGTGTCGGCTGGATATGCGGTGCGAAAGAGGTGATCGCCAAGCTGGTGCTGATGAAGCAGGCGGCTGACCTGCATTCCTCGACCATCAACCAGATGGCAATCTGCGACGTTGCCGAAAGTCTGTTCGAGGAACAGGTTGGCAAAATCCGCGAGGCCTATTCTGCACGGCGCGACTGCATGCTGGCAGCGCTCGAGCGTGAAATGCCGGAATCGGTGCGCTGGACTCAACCCGAAGGGGGCATGTATGTCTGGCTTACCCTGCCGGAAGGACTGGACGGTGCCGAGCTGCTCGCCCGTTCGCTTGAGACCCAGAAAGTTGCCTTCGTTCCGGGAAGGGCGTTTTTCGCCGATGGCTCGAACGGCAATACGCTGCGGCTGAGCTTTTCGCGGGCCGATGAGGCCACCATTGAGGAAGGCATTGCCCGGCTCGGCAGGGTGGTGCGCGCGGCGGCTGCCTGACAGGCAGCCTGCTGTCGAAAGGATAAGGCCGCCCGGAGCTTTTCGCTGCCGGGCGGCCTTTGTGTATCAGGCGAAGGGCGCTGGGGAGGCCCGCCTGCCTGACCGCAAGAACCAGCCTATTCTGCCGGTACCGGTTTGGGCGCGGTAGCTGCCGCCGTATCCTCAGCCAGCAGTTTGCCGTTCAGCCGGAAGAAGGTGCGGATGGTCAGCAACTGCAATGCTACCAGCGGCACGAACAGGACGAAGTAGGCGACAGAGAACTTGTCGAGAACGCCGATGCCGACCAGGCCTGGATGGATCAGGAAGTTGGCAAAGACAAACAGCGCCACGCCGGGGCAGATGAGCGCATAGGAGCCGGGCGAACGGCCGTCGCCCGAGACATAGTGCTCGAAATAGCCGAAGCGTTTCATCACCACATAGCCGAGGAAGCCGAAGACGAGCTGGATGGCGAACAGGAAGGCGAGGTAGGAGAAGACCGAGCCGGCAGCCCATTCGACACCGAAATTGTGCTCCAGACCCTTGAACAGACGGTAGAAGGTGATGCCGATTACCGTCAGGAAGGGAATGATGATCCACAGGGTGGGCGAGGTTTCCTTTTCGGCGACGTTTTCCATCATCGAGCGGAAGCCCATGACCAGGAAGATTGCGCCGAAGACGAGGGCAGCGAAGGCAAAGAAGGCAGCGCCCAGAAACGCGATTGCCGACACCACGGTGTTGTGGCTCATGGCAGCGCTGGCAGAAAAGCCGACGCCGATCATGGCGAAAGCGAAGACCGACAGCATCTGGCCCAGCGAATTGTTCTTGGCGCAGTCAAAACCGCCCTGGGTCAGGACACGGCCCATGAAATCGCCAAAGATCGACAAGGCCCATACGCCGATGGCGGCAAAGGCCAGAAGCGCGAAGGGGAAGAGATATTCGGCAATTTCCCACAGGCCGGGGACGAAAACCGCACCGACGATGAACAGGACGTTGACCGTCATGGCAACGGCAAGCGGCATGGTCATGAGCTGATTTTCGGCATTGCCGGAGCGCAGCGATTGATAGCTGGCGGTGGCTTTCCATTCGCGGTAGCGCGACAGGTTCCAGAACAGCAGCCGCAGATGCAAGAATGAAAAGACTGCGATGCCTGCAAGGGACGCAACGATCAGCGTCTGCATCGGCAGGCTGCCGGTCTCAAATGCCGTCATGAGGGTGGAAAAGGACGGGATGGACTGGCCTTTATGCGGCGTCATCCACATCAGATACATGAAGAAGCTGACGGCCAGACCGCCAGCGCCAAGGGAAGCCAGGAAATAGAGGGGCGTGTAGCTCTTTTCCCGAAGTTGTGCGTAGCGCATGGAAACTCTCCTTATCAAAGTAATCTTTTATATAAATGATCATTTATGTAAAGAGTGCTTTGATCTGGATCAAGTCCGTCTAGCGCGCTGGGAGAAGGGAAACCGGACGGGCTGCCCGGGTATCAAAAAGAGAAACAAACCTATTGCGACCGTTTCATCCATAGCGGAGTGAAATGGGGCGAGGCGCAATATTTGACGCGGCCGTTGGGCAGGCGCCAGTTGTTCCACTGCTTGCGGTAGCCGGGCCTCTGTTTGGCGCACCAGGCGGCGTGGCCCGGGGTGGCCAGCGCCTTGGCGTTTTCCTTCTTGATGGTCCGTTCGGCCAGCATGAAGACGCTGAGGAAGGCATTGGCGGCGGGGGGTGCGGTGAGCACCATTGCGGATGCGAGCAGCAGGGCGGCAAGACTTCTTGTGGGCAACGGGCTGGCCATGGGGCGTGCATCCTTTTTCGTTTCTGCAGTTTCAGAGTGGCACCGGGGTTGCGCGCTGCGCAAGGAAATTCGATGCATGTAGCCATGCCGGCATCAAACCGTCCCGTTTTGAAACAGGTTTGAGCTGGCACGGATTTCGCTTCCACCCGGTCCGGAGACAGCCGGTGTATCAGGAGGCGGAAATGAGCACTGCATTCAGCACCCACGATTCGATTGAAAAGCTCATGGCGCGAGGCGAGCTTGAGCTCGGAAAGCTGCGCATGAAAGGTGACAGGCGGCGGACGCTGCGCCGCAAAATTTTCAAGGGCGCCACGCTCCACTTCAATTGCGGCACGGTTTCGTTTCAATGCCTGGTGCGCAACCTTTCCGGCCATGGCGTGATGGTGGAACTCGATCCACTGAACCAGCTTCCTGAAACTTTCGTGTTCCGCCTGGCAGGTGACGACCGCCGCCGGCAGGCTGAGCTTGCTTGGTGGCATGGCAGCAAGGTGGGTATCCGGTTTCTTGAGATGAGCGATTAAGGCGCTAATGCAGTTTGAACGAACGGCTCGGGGGGAGCCGTTTTGGGGAGGACGGGCGCGGCAATGGCTGCGCCCTTTCTCTTTGTACCGGCAGGATCAGCCGGATTGCTTCAAAACAGCAAAAGCCGCAGCGGGCTGCGGCTTTTGCCCGGTCCGGGCGGTGTGGGGCAAACCCGGAGCCACACCGGCAGGATGCTGATTCTGCCGGATCAGGAAGATCTGCGGCCCGCCGGACCTACTGGTACTGGGCGTAGACCGTCTCGGAACGGAAACCGGCTGCAAATCCGGCGGCGCTGGGCGTCCAGTTGCAATACTGGCCATTGCAGGTCAGCACACCGCCGAGAAACTGCTGGCCGTTGTTGCAGCCGCCTGCGGTGAGCGTGTAGGGCGCGTTGCCGAAGCCGCGCTGCCAGGCCCTGCCGTTGCAATAGGTGCCACCGAGTTGGGCTGTGTAACCGCCATTGCAGATGCGTACATAGGTTGAGCCGGCCAGGGTCACCGCGACGCAGCCGCCCGGGTTGGGGAAACCGGGATTGGGGGCGGGGCCGATGTTCCTGGTCGAATACTGGGCCGCGGCCGGCAGCACGCTGGCTGCCACTGACAGAACGGCCAGGGCGGCAATTGTTTTGAAGCGGGTCATGGTGTTCTCCTCTTTCATGCTTGCACGTGCTGCTCAGCCGTAAGGCGAGTTGCAGTATCTCGTTTCGCCGGAATAGGCGGTGTAGGTGTTGGTCTGCGGCCGGTAAGATTTGTACTTCGACATGCAGTAGGCGATGTGCTGCTGGCTCTTGCCCGCGCTCTGAACCTGGCCCGGTTGCGGATAGGGCTGAGGTTGCGGATAAGGCTGGGGGTAGGGTTGCGGTAGCGGCTGAACGATACCCGGCGGTGGGTAGGGTTGCGGATAGGGCTGGGGATAAGGCTGGGGATAGGGTTGCGGGGCAACGTTGCAATTGTAGCCGGGTATGCAGGGTCCACCGGGACTGGGATTTCCCGGACTGATGTTCAGCGCCTTCTGCGCGTTGACGGGAACGGCCAGAATAAGGCTGCAGACAAGGGATGCAGCCGCCAATTTCGGCGTCATTGCGGGTTTCAGCATCTTTTTCAACTTTCGCTTTGCCGCGGTGCTCGAGACTTCGGGCACCGCAGGTCATGCCCCCGCCGCAAAGGATGGCGGCAAGCAAAGCGAAATGGAATCAGGTGATCACCCCAATTTACAGCACAATGTTTTCATCCCATCATCACCGCCTGTTGTAACCAGCCGGCCGGGTGGGGCGTTGCCGTGTATGTCAGTAGTGCGTCATTCCGTGCCGGTAATGTCGATGAGGCCTTCCTTCATCGCCTTCACGAGCAGGGTCGCGGTGGAATGAACGCCGAGTTTCTTCATCAGATTGGTACGATGGGTATCGACCGTCTTGGGGCTCACGCCAAGATGCCCGGCGATCTGGTTGTTGGACTTGCCGCGGGCGATCGCCTGAAGCACCTCGATCTCCCGTGCCGTCATCTCGCTCCCGGCGGTCCCGGCATGCATCACCTCGGATATCTCAGGCGGCACGACCTTGCGGCCGCTGCAGATTTCAGCAATGCCCCGGCATATCTCCTCAGGGGCGGCAGACTTCAAAAAGATGCCGTTTACACCCGCATCGACAAGCTGGGCAAAGATCGCCGGCGAGGGATTACCGGTGACGATGGCAAATCGGGTATCGGGAGACCATCGGCGTGCCTCGAGAAAGGTCTCGAACCCGTTGGCGCCCGGCATGGAAAGATCGAGCAGGGCGCAATCGGGCTGCAGCCGTTTTATCAGCGCAATTGCCTCGATGCCATTGGCGGCGCGCCCGGCGATCTCGAAACTGTAGGTGTTTTCGAGCATGGCCGCCATGCCTTCGACGATGAAGGCATGATCGTCGGCGATCACGATCCGTGCACGGCCCTGCCTCGTTCTGCCGCTGATTTCCGCCTCCCTGAAAACAACTGGTATCCGGCGCGGTGGCCGTTTGTGGTGCTTGTTGTATCTATCATCCTGCTGGCACTCTGCACAGCGTCGCTGGCTCAGATAGAAACGGAGCCGGAAATTGCAGAGGCGACGGGAGAACGGCTCGACTTGCGCGGCGCCGTGCCATCGCAAACGGTCAGCCGGTTCATTACCGCTTACCGGGATGAAACCCGCAACCTGACGGCAGAAGATGTGCTGCAGGATGATATCGCCACGATGTTTCAGCCGGTGACAACGGCAACACCCGATTTCGGCTACACCAAGGATGCGATCTGGTTGAAGCTGGCGGTGCGGAACGCAACGTCCGGCGAGCGGGTCTGGCGGCTGTTTTTCCGCGAAAACTTCATGCAGCAGTTTGCCGTGTTTACCGCACAGGGAGATGGTGCAGCAAAGCCGCTGATATTGCAGAACGAGCTTTCTCCGTTTTCAACCCGGCCGATCGGCTATCCCGAACTGGTCGTGCCGTTTGATCTCGAGCCCGGTGAGGAAACCCTCTTGCTGATCCGATATGAATCCGGCGGTTCGTCGGAACTTTCCTTTTCGGTGGAAACGGTGGACAGCTTCGAGGCCATGACCTCGCGGCGCACGGCGAAGAACTTCATCTATTACGGTATGGTGGTGCTGTTGTGTGTCATCGCGACACTTGCCTTTACCGTCACCCGCCAATGGGTGTTCATGGCTTACACGCTGTATGCGGCGAGCGTGTTGCTGTTCATCGTTCACGCCGATGGCAACGCGTTCAAGTATCTGTGGCCGAACCAGCCGCTGTTCAACGCCTTTGCCACCATTCCCATCGGTACGGCTCTGGCGGTCTTCTGTGCCAATTTTGCCCGGGTGTTTCTGGAGACTAAACGGTATCATCCGCTGATGGAGAAGCTACTGCTGGCGGCAATCGCGGCGGCCCTTCTTCATCTCGCCGCCGCACTGTTCGTCGATCACCAGATCATCAAGAAGACGCTGATCCTCGTTGCGCTGACGGCCATTCTTCTGGCAACGCTTTCAGGCTTCGTTGCCGCCTGGTCGCGCTTCAAGCAGGTGCGCTTCTATCTCATTGGCTGGACCGGGGCGCTGATCTCGGCCAGCATCCTTTCCTCCCGGCACTGGCTCGGTGTGGAAATCTCGGAGGAAGTGCAATTCGATTCCATGCGCATTGTGCTGGTGGTCGATGCGACGCTGATGGGACTGGCGATCTGGGACAATCTCAACCAGGGGCGCAAGGCGCAGCATCTGGCGCTGAAATCGAGCCTGCTGAATGCCGAGCGCAACCTGAAGCTTACGACCCGGCTGCACGAGCTTGAACAGCAATACGAGACGGTTTTGAAACTGGCGCAGCAGAAGGAACACCAGATCGCCGATACGTTGCATGATCTCAGGCAGCCCCTGCATGCGCTGCGGCTCAACGTCAACAATCTGGCGCTGACCGGCAACAGTAAGGCAGACCGCCAGCAGATCGAAAGCACGTTCGGTTATCTGGAGAAACTGGTTTCGGGCCATCTGCAGGAAAGTGTGTCCCAACTGGAGGTGAAGGGAGAAGGTACGGAGGAAGATGCCGCGGAACGAGACCTGAAACTCAGCGCGGTGCTTTCCGGCATTCACGAGATGTTTCTGCCCGATGCGAGGGAGAAGGAGCTCGATTTCCGGTTTGTGAATTCCTCGCTGCAGACCGATGCCGATCCGCTGGAGGTCATGCGGATCGTTTCCAACCTGGTTGCCAATGCGATCAAGTATACGCAGGAAGGCAAGGTACTGCTGGGCGCGCGGCGGCGCGGCGGCAAGGTGCGCATTGAAGTGCATGACACCGGCACGGGTATGAGTGCTGAAGAGTTCGAACAGGCAAGAAAGCGCTCGAAGCGTCTTGCAAAGAACAGCGCCAATGGAAGCGGCGAGGGCTACGGTCTTTCCATCGTCAGCGGCATTGCAGCGCGCCGGGGTTATAAGTTCAACCGCATTTCAAACGGAGGCACGGGCTTCAGCGTCGGCGTGACGTTTCCCGCCACGGCGCCAGCATCAGCCGAAGCTGCGTCAGCCAAATAGAGCGACGGTCGGGTAATTGCCGCAAAATGCCAAATTGGCGGTTTTCATTGCAAGGTGCGGGCGATAGGGTGGCGCCCGCTTTGCCGGTCGTATTCTGCAAGGCAGCAGTTTCAATACCGGGGCCTTCATGTCCGTTCGCATCGCCACCTTCAATGCAGAAAACCTCATGCACCGGTTTGATTTTTCCGGCTACCGCAATGAGTTGCGGCGCGATCGCGCACTGCAGATGCTCGATGTGAAGGATGAGCGCCATTACCGGCAGTTGGAGCAGGCGCGGGTCGTGGCCCATACCGACGATGCGATGCAATTGACGGCGCTGGCGATTGCCGACTGCCGGGCCGACATCATCTGCCTGCAAGAAGTCGAGAACCTCGATGCGCTGCATGCCTTCGAGTATGGCTATCTGTTCAAGATGGTCGGCTCGGGCTACCGTCACAAATATCTGGCCGAGGGCAATGACGGGCGCGGCATTGATGTTGCGGTCATGACGCGACCTGAAACCGCTGACGGCCAGGAGATCGAATTCGTCGGACTACAAAGCCACGCCCACATCACCTATGGCGATTTTGGGCTGTACAACAAGGCGCTGGCGGAGATCGGCGAACAGCCGCATGAGCGCATCTTCCGCCGCGACTGTCTTGAGATCGATTTCAAGGTGGGCGGTCATCCGATCACGCTTTTTGTCTGCCACTTCAAGTCGATGGGTTCGGGCAAGAACGGCCAGGACGGACGCGACTACACGATGCCGGTCCGGCTGGCGGAAGCGCGTGCCGTGCGCCGCATCATCGAAGACAAGTTCGGTAAGGGAAAAACGGCCAGCAAGCGCTGGGTGATCTGTGGCGATCTCAACGATTATCGAGAACGTCTGGTGATCGAGGGAGACCGCCATCAAGGCTACCGTTTCACGCCGGTACGCGAAAACGAGTCGGGCATCGATCCGCTGCTCTCCGACGGGTTTTCGGTCAATCTGGTCGAGCGCCGCTCGGAAATGGAACGCTGGACACTATTTCATTCGCGCGGCCCGCAGGAGCAGCATCTGTGCCAGCTCGACTATCTGCTCGCTTCGCCTTCGCTGGCCAAGAGCAATGGCAAGGCAGTGCCGGAGATCATCCACAACGGCCAGCCCTACCGCACGCCGTTTCCAGAAGGCCAGGCGGTGGAACGCTATCCCAGAACCGGCTGGGACCGGCC
>JAGRLQ010000163.1:4933-12537 GCA_020441735.1 Nitratireductor sp. | reverse complement strand
CGACATGGCGCTCTATCTGGCACAGTTGTGCGATGTCGATGTAACCGGCGTTACCCTGTCGAAGGAGCAGTGTGAACTCTCCAACAAGCGGGCGCAGGAGATGGGGCTTGGCGAACGTGTGCGGTTTGAACTGCGGGACTACCGCGATCTGACAGGCCGGTTCGACCGCATTGTTTCGATCGGCATGTTCGAGCATGTGGGCGTTCACCACTATCCGGAGTTCTTTTCCAAGATAAATGCGTTGATGCCCGATGACGGAGTTATGGTGCTGCATTCCATCGGACATATGAGCCCGCCGGGAACAGCCAGCCCCTGGTTGCGAAAGTACATTTTCCCGGGCGCCTATTCACCGTCGTTGTCCGAGGTCTTTCCGGTTGTGGAACGGGCCAGCCTGTGGGTGCTCGATCTCGAGTTTCTGAGAACCCACTATGCCAAGACGCTCAATCACTGGGACCAGCGGTTTCAGAAAAACCGGGACAAAGTTGTAGAGATGTTCGATGAGCGGTTCGCGCGGATGTGGGAGTTCTATCTGATCTCTGCCGAGGAAATGTTTCGCACCGGGGCGCAACTGGTTTTCCACATGCAGCTTTCGCGTCAGCGCGATGCGGTGCCGTTGCAGCGCGACTACATTTTCGAAAAACAGGCTGAATACGAAAAGCTGGAAGCCAAGCTCGGTCTTGCTGTCTGATGCCGGCAGAAGCGAGCCGGTTTCATCAATTCCGTCAAAACCTGAATAGCCCTGAAAGAGGGAATCGCTTAACAGGGTCCAATCATGCGGCAATATCTCGATCTACTTGAAACCGTGCTGAAAGAGGGCACCGACCGGGGCGACCGGACCGGAACGGGTACCCGTTCCGTCTTCGGGCATCAGATGCGCTTCGACCTATCCCGGGGGTTTCCGGTTCTGACCACCAAGAAACTGCATCTGCGCTCGATCATCATCGAACTGCTGTGGTTTCTGCGCGGGGATACCAATATCGGCTGGCTGAAGGAAAACGGCGTTTCTATCTGGGATGAATGGGCCGATGAAAACGGTGACCTCGGGCCGGTCTATGGCTATCAGTGGCGCACCTGGCCGGCGGGCGATGGCCGCTCGGTCGACCAGATCGAAAACCTGCTGCACCAGATCAAGACCAACCCCAATTCACGCCGTCTGATCGTCTCGGCCTGGAATCCGGCGCTGGTCGATGAAATGGCGTTGCCGCCATGCCATTGCCTGTTCCAGTTCTATGTCAGCGACGGCAGGCTTTCCTGCCAGCTTTACCAGCGTTCCGCCGATATCTTTCTCGGCGTACCCTTCAACATCGCTTCCTATGCGCTGCTGACGATGATGATTGCCCAGGTCTGCGATCTGAAGCCCGGCGACTTCGTTCATACGCTGGGTGACGCGCATCTTTATCACAATCATTTCGAACAGGCCGAGCTGCAGCTTCTGCGAAGCCCCAAATCCTTGCCGGAAATGCGGATCAATCCGCAGGTGCGCGATCTCTTCGCCTTCACCTACGAGGATTTCGAGTTAATCGGCTATGAAGCCGACGCCCATATCCGGGCGCCGGTTGCTGTCTAGGCTTCCCGCGCTGTAGCCGTTGCTACTTCACCGACTGGTTGAACTTGGTCAGCTGGTGATAGGTCTGTCCCTGGCGCCACATTACGACAGGGGTGCCGTCGGAAAATGTTCCCGAGAAGTAGTGGATGCCATCACGGTTGAGGGTGGCAAGCACGGTCTGCTTGTCCTTTGCCTTCAGATGAAATTTGGAGTCGTAACCGGTGAAGGAATAGCCGAGCTGCCAGGCGGCCACCTGCTGCATATAGGAATTGGTGCAGCCACGGGTCTTGGAGTGGCCGGTGTCGGCACCCTTGCCCTTCAGTTTCCAGAGGGAATCGACGGAGACCTCACAGGCGCATGTCTGCGAGCCGTCGGTGATCATCCACACACCCTTGATGTCCTCTTCCTGGCGGATGGTACCGGCGGCAACATTGCCGGCGATGGCTGCACCCAACCCGCCGCCGAGCGCGCCGCCGATCTGCTGGATCACGCCGCGCTGGACTGCCTTGCCGGTGTTCTTGACGACTGCACGGCCGAAATCCTTGCCACGCGGCGGCTTGGCAGGCGGGCCACCGGGCAGGGGAATGGCGCATTGACCGGCAGGCGCAACGGAAAGTGCGGCCTGCTGGACCGGCTGCTGGGTCGCCTCCGCCTGCGCCAGCGCTGCCGTCTGAGGTGCGGTGTCGGTGGTCTGGGCTTCGGCTGTTCCTTCGGTGCCTTCGGCAGGCACCTCACCGGAGGTCTGGGCCTGGTTTTCGTCTGCCGCTGTTTGGAGTGCGGCGGTGGAGTTATTTGAACTCGATTGAGAGCTTTGGCAGCCGGCAAGCAGGGCTGTGGTGATAATGACGGAGAGCAATACGGATGTTCCGGCACCGGTGATGCCGGGAAAAACGGTCGCGCTTCCCCGCGCGCGATAGTTCGATTTCATTTTTGGAATATCCCCACTCTACACATGACTGAAATGACTGTTTCGTGCCGTCGCCGGGAAGACAGATTATACAACTTGAGCTATATGCAAAGCCCCCCGCAACAAATTGCCCTGCAAATGGGTGTATACTCGTGGCAGAACCAACAATTTTCCCCATAGTCTCTCTCGTGGTTGCCATAGCCGCAAACGGTGTCATCGGTGTTGATGGCGGTCTTCCGTGGCGGCTTTCCTCGGATCTGAAGCGGTTCAAGCGCGATACCATGGGCAAGCCGATCATCATGGGGCGCAAGACCTGGGAGTCGATCGGCAAGCCGCTGCCGGGCCGTGAGAATATCGTGGTGACGCGCAACAAGGGCTATCAGGCGCCGGGCGCACATTGCGTTTCAAGCCTTTCGCAGGCGGTCCTGCTTGCCTCAAAACTGATCTCAGAACAGGAACTGGAAGCTGAAATCTGCATCATCGGTGGCGGGCAACTCTATCAAGAGGCGATTGCCGTTGCCGACAGGCTGTATGTCACCCATGTTTTTCTCGAGCCCGAGGGCGATACCCTTTTCCCCGATATCCTGCCGCAGGACTGGCTGCCGGTGCACCGCGAGTCCTTCCCAGCCGGAGACAAGGACGATGCTGAAACGCTCTATGTCATTTACGAGCGTGTAGCGGCAAAAGAGGCAGGCTGAGTAACGTCCGCATGGCGTGATTTGCCGCGCGGCCTTGCAGTCAATCATTCGTCAATGGCCGTTGAAAGCGGCTCACGCCATCCCTATAACAAGCTGCAAACGCAATCCCGCAGGCAAAAGGACAGTGAATGCCCTGGAACAATCAAAGTGGCGGCCCCTGGGGTGGGGGTAACAACAATGGCGGTGGCGGAGGTCCCTGGGGGCAGGGACCATCAGGACCGCGCGGCGGCGGAAACCAGCCTCCCGATCTTGAGGACATCATCCGCAAGGGCCAGGAAAGGCTCAAACAGGCCATTCCCGGCGGAAGCGGTTTCAGCCCGCTGGTTCTCGGTGTCATCCTGCTTGCTGCCATTGCGCTTTACGGATTCAAGTCCGTCTACACGATCCAGCCGGATGAATTGGGTATTGAGCTGCGCTTCGGCAAACCGAAAGACGAGGTTTCGGGGCCGGGCCTGCATTTCCACTGGTGGCCGATCGAGACCTACGAAGTCGCCAATATTCGTGAAAACCAGATCAATATCGGCAGTGTCGGCCGTGGTACCAATACCTCGGGACTGATGCTTTCAGGCGATCAGAACATTGTCGATCTGGCTTTTTCCGTTCTCTATCAGGTAACCGATCCCGAAGCCTATCTGTTCAATGCTCGCGAGCCTGACGAACTGGTGCGCCAGATCGCCGAGAGCGCCATGCGCGAAGTTGTCGGCCGGCGGCCTGCTCAGGACGTCTTCCGAGACGACCGCGCCGGCGTTGCCGAACAGGTGCGCAATATCGTTCAGGAAACCCTGGGTGAGTACCGCACCGGCTTGACGGTCAACGCAGTCAATATCGAGGACGTGGCGCCGCCGGGACCGGTGGCCGATGCGTTCGACGAGGTGCAGCGTGCCGAACAGGACGAGGACCGCTTCATCGAAGAGGCAAACCGGTATTCCAACCGAATTCTCGGTGCAGCGCGAGGTGAAGCTGCGCAGATTCGCGAGGACGCGGCGGCCTACAAGAACCGCATCGTTGAGGAAGCCAAGGGTGAGGCGCAGCGCTTCATCTCCGTCTTTGACGAATACAACAAGGCACCGGAAGTCACCCGCAAGCGGTTGTTCCTGGAGACCATGGAAAAGGTGCTTGGCGGCTCCGACAAGGTGATTATCGAGCAGGGCGGGAGTGGGCCAGGAGTGGTGCCCTATCTGCCGCTGCCTGAAATCCAAAAGCGGGCCAAGACAGCGCCGGAAACCAGCGAGGGAGCAAGCCAATGAGCCGCGGACCGATTATCCTGATCCTTCTTGCCGTGCTGGCTTTTCTGGGTCTCAATTCTTTCTTCGTGGTCAACGAACGCGATCAGGCGATTGTGCTGCGGTTTGGTGAGATCAAGCGGGTTGAGAGCGAACCCGGCCTGTATTTCAAACTGCCTTTCACCATGTTCGAACTGGACACGGTGCAGATCGTCGAAGATCGGCTGCTGCGCTTTGACCTGGACGATATCACGGTGCAGGTCTCGGGCGGCAAGTTCTATGAAGTCGATGCCTTTGCCACCTACAAGATTGCCGATGCCCGGCGTTTCCGTGGGCAGGTTTCCGGCCTGGTTAATCTGGCCGAGGATCGCCTTCGCACCCGTCTCGATGCTGCGCTTCGCCGGGTTTACGGCCTTCGCGGCTTTGAGGCAGCGCTTTCGGAAGAACGCGCGGCGATGATGCGCGAAGTCCGCGACGAGCTTCGTCCCGCAGCTGCCGAACTGGGTATCCAGATCGAGGATGTTCGCATCCGGCGTACCGACCTGACGCAGGAAGTTTCCGAGCAGACCTATAACCGCATGACGGCGGAACGCCTTGCCGAAGCCGAGCGCCTCAGGGCGCGTGGCCAAGAAGCGGCCCGCCGCATCCGCGCACGCTCCGACCGTGAGGTTGTGGAGATCGAAGCCGCCGCTCAGCGTGATGGTCAGGTTCTGCGAGGTGAAGGCGATGCGGAGCGCAATGCGATCTTTGCCGATGCCTTCAGCCGGGACCCGGAATTCTTCGAGTTCTACCGCTCGATGACGGCCTATCAGCAGGCGCTGGAGAAATCCGGCACGACGATGGTGCTGTCGCCGAATTCCGAGTTCTTCCAGTATTTCGGCAATGCCGCTGGCAGCAAACGGCAATGACACCTGTGAAGCGGGCGGAATGCCTCTATTTCGCCCGCTTGCTGTGAGAGCAAAGCCGTGAACGAGTTAATCATAGCAGCAGGTTTGTTCCTGGTTCTCGAAGGTTTGATTTACGCGGCCTTTCCCGGCGGTATAAAACGCATGGCGGAGCAGTTGCCTTCGATTCCCGACCAGACCCTGCGGGTATTCGGAATCGTGGCGATGGCCATCGGTGTCGCCATTGTTTGGCTTGCCAAAGGGTGATGCCGGACGGCAGGCGGGATCGGTTTTCGGGGCCTGGATGCAGCGCGACAGAAAGGAACAGGTGCATGTTGCACAACTTCAAACGGAAATTTGCGGGTTTGGCGCTTGCGCTTGCGCTGGTCTTGCCGGCGGTGACCACGGCTGGCCTGATGCCGGCCCATGCGCAGCCCAACGGCCCGGTTTCGGTAGCCGATCTGGCCGAGGGTCTGCTCGGCGCGGTGGTCAATATTTCGACCTCGCAGAAGGTCAAGCAGCGCCGCCCGAACCTGCCAATCCCGCAGGTTCCCGAAGGCAGTCCTTTCCAGGAATTTTTCGACGACCTGTTTCCACGCGATGATGACGGCGATGCGCCGACGCGCAACCGGCAATCGCTTGGTTCGGGTTTTGTCATCAGCGCTGACGGACTGATCGTCACCAACAATCACGTCATTGCAGATGCTGACGAAATCGTCGCCAATTTCGCCGATGGCTCGAAGCTGGTGGCAGAGCTTGTCGGCACCGATCCGAAGACCGACCTTGCCGTGCTTCGCGTCAAGCCTGATGGCGATCTGCCTTTCGTTTCGCTGGGCGATTCGGAAAAGTCGCGCATTGGCGACTGGGTCATGGCAATCGGCAACCCGTTTGGCCTCGGTGGGTCGGTGTCAATCGGCATCGTTTCGGCGATTGGCCGTGACATCAATTCCGGCCCCTACGACAACTTCATTCAGACAGATGCGGCCATCAACCGGGGCAATTCCGGCGGCCCGCTGTTCAACATGAGCGGTGAGGTTATCGGTATCAACACGGCCATTATCTCGCCATCGGGCGGCTCCATCGGTATCGGCTTTGCCATTCCTTCAGCGCTGGCCAAGCCGGTAGTCGATCAGCTTGTCGAGTTCGGTGAAACCCGCCGTGGCTGGCTGGGCGTGCAGATACAGCTCGTCAGCGAGGAAATTGCCGAGAGCCTCGGCCTTGCCGATGCCAAGGGAGCGCTGGTGGGTGACGTGTTCAAGGATGGTCCGGCCGACAAGGCGGGCATCCAGTCCGGGGATATCGTGCTTTCCTTCGATGGCAAGGACATCGACACCATGCGCGATCTGCCCCGGGTCGTTGCCGACACGCCGGTGGGCAAGGAAGTTGACGTGGTGCTCTTCCGCAAGGGCGAAAAGCAGACCGTGCAGGTTGAGGTCGGCCGCCTGGAGGAAGGTGAAAAAGCCATTACGGCTTCCCAGGAAAATGACACCGGCGACAAGGATGTCGACGCTGCCGAGCCAATGCTTGGCATGATGCTCGAGGAACTGAGCGACGAGTTGCGCGATGCCGAGGGTGTTTCGGCAGAGGTCAAGGGCGTCTTCATTCTCAAGGTCGAGGAAGGCTCCAGCGCCGAGGACAAGGGCATCGAGGCCGGTAATGTCATCATCGAAGTCAATCAGGAGATGGTGACGACACCGAAGGATGTGGCCGAGCGCGTCGCCGATCTGAAGAAGAGCGGCCGCAAGAACGCGCTGCTGATGATCGCCAGCAAGGAAGGTGACATCCGCTTCGTGGTGGTTCGCATCGAGGGCTGATCCGCCTGCCGAAACTGCTCATGTGAAATTGAGGCGGCCTCGTGTGGGGCCGCCTTTTTCATGTCTGGCCGTGGTGTCACTTAGTTGACAGATTGATTCCGCTATTTGCGGTGATGATTCTGTTTTGTCAGATAACCGGCTGATATCAAACGGCTTCTTTTCCGGTCATTTCCTGCCATTGCCGGCGAGTGATGGCATAGGTGACATGACGCTTCAGATTGGGGTGGGTGTCGGGAACGCCAGGATGGTCGAAGTCGCGGGCCGCATCGCGCTGCATGCCGATGCGCTGCATGACGGCCAGCGAGCGGTGATTGTTGTGGACGGCGAAGGAGACGACTTCGGCAAGTTTCAGTTCCTCCAAGGCAAAAGCGAGCAGGCGTCTTGCTGATTCCGACACATAGCCCTTGCCCCAGGTTTCGGGCAGAAGCCGCCAGCCGATCTCCACACTGCCTTCAGGAAAGAACGGTTCAAGATCGGTGCGGCTCAACCCGCAAAATCCGATGCAGTCGCCTTCTTCCTTTCGCTCCAGCGC
>JAGRLQ010000163.1:0-4884 GCA_020441735.1 Nitratireductor sp. | reverse complement strand
TCGGCCTGTTCGGGCGTTCTGCGGAAGGGAAAGAACTCCATGATCTCGTCTTCGCGGTTGAGCCGATGGAAGACCGGCCGGTCGCTTTCCTGCCACGGGCGTATTATGAGCCGTTCGGTTTCAAGCCTCATGACGAAACAAACTCCTCATGCCGGTAACCCTGAAGATAGAGGAGCGCCGTCAAGTCGCCATGATCGATGCGGACCTTTGCCTGTTCGGCGACCGCCGGCTTGGCGTGAAGCGCAACGCCGGTTCCGGCGACCGCCAGCATGCCGAGATCGTTGGCACCATCGCCGACGGCGATGAAGTCGGCAGCAAACAGGCTTCTTTCGGCTGCAACCTGTTCCAGCGTGTCGATTTTGGCCTGCTTGCCCAGAATGGGCTCGATCACCCTGCCGGCAAGCTTGCCGTCGCGGGTTTCAAGCCGGTTGGCATGGTGTTCGTCAAAGCCAAGGGTTGCAGCGATGCGGCGGGTGAACAGGGTGAAACCGCCCGATACCAGCACGCAATAGCCACCATGGGCCTTCATGGTGTCGATCAGCGTTTTGCCGCCGGAAGCAAGCGTAATACGCCGCTCAATGATCTCATCCGCAATGGTCTCAGGCAGCCCCGCAAGCAGGGCGACACGCTCGCGCAGTGCTGGCTCGAATTCGATCTCGCCATTCATCGCTTTTGCCGTGATGGCGGCAACCTTGTCCTTGAGCCCGACTTCGGCTGCCAGTTCATCAATGCACTCCTGGTCGATCATGGTCGAATCCATGTCGGCGATCAGCACTTTCTTGCGCCTGGTTTGTCTGTTCTGAACGGCTGCATCGACGGGAAGATCACCGAGGATACCGCGCACCGCCGTCAGCGCTGCTGCCGCCTCAACGGGGCCGGCGGGAAAAAGATCGGCGGCGCTGCCTTCTTCCAGCCAGACGGTTTCTGCGCCGCCAAGGGTTGCGCCTGCCCGTGCAAGCAGGGCTTCATCGAGCAGTGTCTCGCCAGGCGGACACAGAAGGGTTATGACGGGATTTTCGATCATGGCGTGCGGCAGATGCAATCGTAACCGGGTTCCGGCCGCCGCAGGAAACACGATGGGGCGAACCGACGGGGCAATGTTGAAGAGGCCCATCCTGATAGCCGGACCAACGGCAAGCGGCAAGTCCGCATTGGCGCTCAGGCTTGCCCGGGCTGGCGGTGCGGTAATCAACGCCGATTCCATGCAGGTCTATGATGTGCTGCAGGTGTTGACGGCGCGTCCCGGCAAAGACGAAGTGGGAGCTGTTCCACATCATCTGTACGGGCACATCCATCCGGGTGAAGCCTATTCCGTCGCCCGATGGCTTGGCGACGTGGAACAGGTGCTGGGCGATCTCGGCCATCTCGGTGTGCGGCCTGTCTTTGCCGGCGGTACGGGGCTTTATTTCAAGGCTTTGCTGGAAGGGCTCTCGCAGGTTCCGCCTATCGATCCCGATATCCGCCAATCCCTCCGTGAAGCGGCGGAAACGGATCTGGCCGCGCTTTACAGTGAGCTTGAGAAGGTTGATCCCGATGGTTGGGCCAAGATCAAGCCGGGTGACAGCCAGCGTATCGTGCGGGCGCTGGAAGTCGTGCAGTCGAGCGGCAAGCCGCTTTCCTGGTGGCAGGCGCGCGATGGTGGAAAAGGATTGCTGGCCGCTAAGGACTGCATCAAGGTCGTTCTCGAACCCGACCGCTCGCAGTTGCGCGCGCGCATCGCGACACGGTTTGCCGGGATGCTGGAGGAGGGGGCGATCGAGGAGACCAAGGCCTTGCTGGCGCTCAATCTTCCCGGTGAAAGGCCGGCCATGCGGGCTATCGGCGTGCGCGAAATTGCAGCCTTACTTGCAGGCGATCTTTCCCGGGAAGCGGCAATCGACAAGGCCGTCACCGCTACCGCGCAATACGCCAAACGGCAATCGACGTGGTTCCGCAACCAGTTCGGCGCGGACTGGCTGCGCTTTGACACTGCCGATGCTGCTTTTGCCAAGATTTCCCGGCAATCGGGCGCAGAATAAACCTTCCGTTAACCATGAGATTTAATCGCCCATTCAGGGATGTAACCTATAGTCATGAAAAGCTGTGAGCTTCCTGTAATAAGCCCGGAAAGCCGGAAAGCGTATGTCGAAGCGAGGAATTCACTTTGAGGGCATGATCGCCCCACTGAACACACTGCTGCTTGCGGTGGCGTTGGCGCTCGTCAGCTTTTCGCTCTACAATTCAATTTACCACTGGGAAGCCTACACGCTGAAAACCGGCGGAATGCTCTCCTGGGGCGAGAAACTGCAATTCTATCTTGCCGGGCTGCTTCTGGCGGCAGTCGCGTTTTCTGTCCTGATCGTTACCCCCGTCATGCGGCGCAGCAACCAGGAGCGCACGCAGATGGACAAGCGGGCGCAGACCTTCAAGACCCAGGCCAACACCGATCCGCTGACCGGCATGCACAACGGCGTTACTTCGAGGCTGCACTGGCAGGCTATCTGAAGGAATTCAACGCCGTCAAAGCCACGCTGGGTCTGCTTATCCTCGATCTCGATCACTTCAAGAGCATCAACGACAATTACGGTCACGATGTGGGCGATATCGTCCTGAAGGAAGTGGCACTGCGCATGCGTGCGATCAGCCGCGATCACGATATCGTCGCGAGGCTGGGCGGCGAGGAATTCGCCGTTATCACGCCCTATGCCAATCGCGAACAACTGCTCGGTGTCGCCGAACGCTACCGCAACATGGTGGAAGCGCTGGCCATCAAGCATGGCAATATCGTCATTCGCCCGACAGTCTCCATCGGTGTTGCCACCAATGAGGGCGAGATGGACAATGCAGATGATCTGTTCAAATCGGCAGACCAGAAGCTCTATCAGGCAAAGAATGCGGGCCGCAACCGGGTTGCCGCCTGACCTTGCTCCTTGTCACCTGCCGGTAACAGGCCTTCCACACCCCTGTCATCTGACTGTCACATATGGTGCCTAGGCGCATCAGCCAGCTTCTGTGAAGGTGGGCTGATGAAAAACATTCTTGTTCTTTGTACCGGTAATTCCGCACGCTCCATCCTGTGCGAAGCCTTGCTCAACCGTCTGGGCGCCGGGCGCATCCGGGCGTTTTCCGCTGGATCCGATCCCAAGGCATCGCCGCATCCCGCTGCACTCTCGCTGCTGGCGGCCGAGGGGTATGATACGGCCGGCTTTGCTTCCAAGAAGTGGGATGTATTTGCCGGTGAAGGTGCGCCGAAAATGGACATCGTTATTACCGTTTGTGACAATGCCGCCGGCGAGTCCTGCCCTGTCTGGCCGGGTGCACCGGTGTCGGCCCATTGGGGCATCGCCGATCCGGCGGCCATTGAGGGCGAGGGGCAGTCGGAAGCGTTCCGGTCCGCATACCGTCAGTTGAGCCAGCGCGTGCAGGCCTTGCTGGCCCTGAAATTTGAGGGCATGGAAGCTGAAGAACTGAAGGCAGCGCTCAACCGGATCGGCGCGCAATCCGATGGCGCCACGGACCTGGCGCAGGCGAAAGGCGCAGAGCATGGCTGAAACGACGGCACAGAAACTGGTTTCGGAGTTCACTGGTACAGCGCTGCTGCTGGCGACCGTCGTCGGCTCCGGCATCATGGCGGAGAACCTTGCCGGCGGTAATGTTGCCGTGGCGCTGCTCGGCAATACGATCCCCACCGGAGCGATCCTCTACGTGCTCATCTCCATGTTCGGTCCGGTTTCAGGGGCACATTTCAACCCGGCGGTAACGTTCGCCTTCTGGCTTCGCAAGGAAATCGCAACGTCGCCAGCCGTCATCTATGTGCTGGTGCAAATTCTCGGCGCGATTGCCGGGGTGCTGCTGGCAAATGCCATGTTCGACCTGCCGGTTCTGCAGATCAGCGAGAAACTGCGGTCCTCGCCCGGCCAATGGTTGTCGGAAGTGGTTGCCGCCTTCGGCCTCGTGCTGGCAATCTTCATGGCTCTGCGCGCCAAACCGGATACTGTTCCAGCCGTTGTGGGCCTTTACATCACCGCTGCCTACTGGTTCACGGCCTCTACTTCCTTCGCCAATCCGGCGGTGACCATTGCACGGCAGTTTTCCAATACTTTTGCGGGCATTTCGCCTTCGAGCGTCGTTATCTTCATCGCCGCGCAGATGGTGGGGGCGGCCATCGCTTTCTGGCTCGACCGTTTTCTGGCGCCGGCGCGCGATTGAAACCAGGTAAGCGGCTTTTTTGACTACTTGGTTCCGCTTTCTGCGTTAACCATTTGTAAAGGTTTCATCTTTTGAGCCTGGGTATCATTTGACTTAACGGAATATTTACGCTTTTCTCCAAGCCGGGACAGCATACTCGTCAGTTTGCCTGGCAAGGGGAAATCACTTTGAAATCAATCCGGTCGTTTCTGACGGCCGCGTTCGCAGTGCTCGCATGCGGGCCGTCGAACGCTGCCGACGCGCTTGATTCACAACAATTCGAGGAACGTTTTTCCGGTCAGGCAGTCTCTGCCCTGAACGGCAAGATCGAGGTTGGCGGCTTCCACGTTTCCTTCGATTCCCATGACGATGTTGGTGAAAGCCTGCAAACCTCCCAGGGCTATCTGGCACAGGGTGCTGTTTCGCTGCCGCTTGGCAGTCAGTTCGGCCTGCAGATCGATGCCGGAGCCCTGCATGGCACGGTGGAAACCGACGGCGTTGCCTTCGCATCGGAAGATCTGGGCGTCGAAGCCTGTGGACTCGGTGGTCATCTGTTCTGGCGCGACCCTGAAATCGGCCTGCTCGGCCTTTATGGCCAGCAGACCCGCTATGACCTGGAAGATGTGGACATCACCCATACGCGGTTCGGCGTAAAGGGTGAGGCCTACCTCGGTAATTTCACGCTCAAGGGTTTTGCCGGCCGCGATGTGGCGGATT
>JAGRLQ010000012.1:27722-28604 GCA_020441735.1 Nitratireductor sp. | reverse complement strand
TGCTTGGCCGCGATGTCAGCCTGGAAGACGCCGCAGCGGCGGCGCGGCAATGCGCGATCAACCTGCTGGCGCAGATGAAAGCCGCCTGCGACGGCGACCTCGACCGGATCGTCCGCTGCGTGCGGCTTGGCGGCTTCGTTGCTTCCACCCCCGATTTCACCGACCATCCAAAGGTGATCAATGGTGCTTCCGACTTCATTGGCGAAGTCCTGGGGGAAAAGGGCGCCCATGCCCGGGCTGCAGTCGGCGTGGCCGCCTTGCCGCTCAACACCTGCGTGGAAGTCGACGCCATTTTCGCCATCGCCTGAGCAACAAACAAAAACGCCCGGATTGCTCCGGGCGTTCGATTTGCTTGACCGGTACGGGACCGATTAGGAGAACCAGCCCTTCACGCGGCTCCACAGGGATTTTTCCGGTGCTGCGTCGGCGGCATCGCCCTTGACGTATTCGGTTCCCTTGATTTCCGGCATCGGTTCGGCCTCGAAGCTTTCCTCGTCGGCGCGAAGCTCGGAATTCTGGATGGTTTCCTCATTGAAGCTCGACTTGAAGGCATCGATGCTGGCAAGCGTCTTCGGGCCGGCCATGCCATCGGCTTCAAGGCCGTGGGCTTCCTGATATTCCATCACCGCCTTCTTGGTACCGGGGCCGAACCGGCCATCGGCATCGATGCCGAGCGCTTCCTGCAGTTTCTTCACCAGATTGCCGCGCGAGCCGACCCTGAGCAGGACGAGTTCGTTGAGCCCCATGGCCGAAAACGTCTCCGGACCGGCAATACCGTCCACGCCGAGACCGTTCTTCTCCTGGAATTCCCGCACGGCCCTTTCGGTACCGGGGCCGAAAATTCCGTCATCGGAAACGCCGAGTTTCTGCTGCAGACGCTTT
>JAGRLQ010000012.1:0-27608 GCA_020441735.1 Nitratireductor sp. | reverse complement strand
TCTATCCTGATGAGCTACGGGACCGCAATGCCCTCTGGTAACAAAGCAGGCGTGAGTTTCAAAGGAATTTGTCGGGGCTTGGATAGGTCACTTTGAAACTGTTAGGCTGTGACGTCCAGCAATTGTGGAACAATGAAATATGGCAACTTTTGAAGTATCAGATTTTTACACCGTTCCAATTAAGGTTAGCGAAAAGGGCTTCAAAACCTTCGACAGGCCCGCGATAGCATCATGGATAAAAAGCGATCCCATTTTGAGTGGCAATGGGGTTTATGTGTTTTCAATCAAGGCGGGGAAAGGCTGCAAGCCTTGGTACATCGGAAAAGCTGAACGACAAACATTCTCAAAAGAAGCCTTCAATGCCCGTAATCAGTTGCAAATACAGGACGTGATAAACGATCAAAAGGGCACGCTTCTGGTGCAATTCATTACTCAAGTGAAGGCCCGCGGAAAACCCAATCTTTCCCAGGTTCGAGAAATTGAAACGTTTCTGATTGGACTAGCCGCGGAGCGCAATCACAAGCTCATCAACATTCATGGAACGAAGAAACCTGATTGGGTATTAAACGGTGTAATCAATACCGGAAAAGGGAAGCCAACAAAAATTCAAAGTGAGTTTAAAAGGCTCATGGGAATATAAAGGATAGGTAATGTTATTTAACATAAAATTATTGTATTATGTAATAGTAATTAATATTATTTCCACCAACTTAGCAATTGCAGATGAGGTAAGTTACTCAGAAAAATTTCGAAAATATGTTTCTGATATAAAGGGTTATACCACGGAAAAAACTTTGGGGGTAGCGGAAGGGCTGGCCAAGAATCTATACGATACGCTGAAGTTGTCTGAGGAAATAGGCTTTAAAGTTGAACAAATAACCATTGAAATATCGCTATCTCCAAAAGTTGTAATCATCCTATATGACAACGGAGATACCGGGAAATTCACAGATGCTATCTCCGGTGCTGAAGATTATCAGGCAACGGTCCTTAATCTGCTGCAAGCAACACGATCATTTCAGGTTTCTGGTTTTAAACGACGCGGTGTACGCCTAACGACTGGCGCTGCAACACCAGCCGTCGAAATTATCGCGGAATTGGATTAGTCATGTCGCCACGCCTCCTACAACTCCTCAGCCTCCCGCCACGTCACAAACGCACCCAAGGTTATTGCCCCGGTTACGGTTCGACGATCCAAACCGCTCAGCATCTAACAGGCCAGGCGAGCGGCTTCTCGGAAGACACGGCAGGGTTCCCGCCCACGTCCCGTCAAACTTCCCGCCACGTTGCGGTTCGCAACTCAGTGCTTGTGCTTGTTTTGCCGTTACGCCAAAATCCCCGCAACGAATAGCCAAGCAGGATAGATGCCATGACCAAGGCACCCAAGGTTGATCAGGAAGACAAACCGGCCATCACAGCCTCGCCCGAGGCAAAGGCACAGGCAAAAAGAAATCGGTTCATCGCCCTCGGGTTGTGGCTTCTGGCCATCATCCTTGAGGTTGTCGCCATCGTCTGGCTGCTGCGGCCTCCCTTTGACGAACTCGTCGCCAACCAGGGGTTTCCACAGTGGCGCTGGTGGACGCTGATCGGGTTTGTGGCGGTCATCGGCCTTCTTGCAGTTGCCGGTTCCTGGCTTTGGAAGAAGGCGAACCGTCTTGACCCGGCATCGAGAAAGGACCCGGTAAGGTTCTTCATACAGAACCAGCTTGGAGCCTTCATCGCCTTGCTGGCCTTCTTGCCGCTGATTGTCATGATCTTCATGAACAAGGACATGGATTCCAAGCAGAAGGGCATTGCCGGAGCTGCTGCCATTATCGTCGCGATTGCGGCAACGGCGATGGGCGTCGACTTCAAGCCCTTGTCCCAGGAGCAGTTGGCCGTCGAATCCCAGGTCGTTACGCAACTCGTCGGTCAGGATCTGGTGTGGTGGAGCGCCGGTGGAAACGTCGTGCATCTGTGCGAAGGCGTGTCGGACCTGCAGAATGTAACGACCCAGGTTTCGAGCGGTCCCGTTGCCGATGCGCTGGCCTCCGGCAAGCAGGGAATCACACTCGAACTTGCATCCGAACTCTCCCAATGCGGGCTGGCTACGCCAGGAAACCTTCCCGAAATCGCGCAGTGGGTACGCAGCGCTCGCGGGTTGTGACGATCCCGGCAGGAACGTTTGAGCGCTGCAGATCTTGGCCACAAGAAGGTCTTGCCAGGTCGACGGCGACAGTATTGTCGGATGCCGGATCCGGTTCAGCGGCGCGGTTGCTTGCGCCGCTTGATCTTTACCAGGCACTCGGGTGTCATCATTCTTCGTGCCGGCACGTCGCGAGCCACAGGATCCCGCACGTCTACATCCGGCAAAACACCTGACATGGTAAGGGCGCCATTGGCAGCCACGTGGTAGCGCCGGTGCAGGCCACTCACAGCACAATCCACATGCCCACTACCCTCGACATCCGCGAATCGCGGAATGTCTTGCGCCGGCTGCCGGCCGGGCTTTGGCGTTACATACTTGTGATGGTCGCGAACAGCGTCCGTATAAGGAACGTGAGAAACGGTGCCTGATGTGACGGTCGTGGTTACAGCTTGTGGCGCCTTAACAGGCGTAGCTCCGGGTTTCGGATAGGGCTGCAGGCCCGGTGCCCTGGTCGGAACCGGAAACGATGTAGGAATGCTTGCCGGTATTACGACCGGTTTGGGGTAAGGCTGCGGATACGGAACAAGATGAGGCTTCGACACAAGTTGTGGCTCAAGCGGCGGTCTTGCCAAAGGCCGGGGATAGGGATTTCTGCCTGGAACCCGGCCCGGCCTCTGCACAAGAACCGGCACTCGCCCGGGTACTGCAACTGGTGACTGTGGTGGTTGCTGCTTTATCCGCCCCGGCGCTTGCTCTGGTGTTCGAAGGAGACCCGGTACTAGGCCGGGAGTGGCGGTTGGTGGCTGCGGGGGTACCTGTACCACCTGCCCCGGAGCCCGGCCCGGCGTCCGTCCAGGGGCAGGTGTCTGTACAAGAACAGGTATCCGACCGGGTGCCGCAATCGGCGGCTGTGGCGGGACTTGCTTTGGGGGTTGAAGGGGCGGCAGGAGCGGGGCCAGCGTCGGAACCGGATACCCCGGACCTTTGTCTTTTCCCTTGGTTGGCGGCAGTGGATTGCCTGGCAGCAACGTCGCTGTTCCAGTGCCTGTTCCGGTTCCCGTACCTGTTCCTGTGCCGGTGACCGGTGTTGAGCCTGTACCCTGGTTGTGCGTCTCAGGGACTTGCGTAGTGGGGACACAGCCCGTGCCACGATGTTGATTGCCGACACCCCGGCACCAGCCAAGGTGAAGCCCGCTGGCATAGGCAGGGGAAACAGCACAGATGGCCCCCGCCAGAACCGCGCCGAACGCGATGGCTTTTCCGATGTAAGAGCGGGTCATCACCATTGTTTCGTCACTCCCAGATAAAAGCCGGGGTCAAATTTTTCCGTATTGGGGCCATCCAGAATCGGAACGCCGACATAGGCATTCACCAGCAAGTCGCCTTCCAGCCGGGCGCGAAGACCAGCCCCTGCAGAAAAGAGCGACACCTGGCCGGTTTCAAAAACGCCGGGCTGGTTGTTGACGGCAATTCCGGCGTCCAGAAATGCATAGGTATTGAACTGGCTGAACAGGCTCACCGGTTCCGGCCAGGCATAGTTCAGTTCAAACGTCCCGATCGCGCCGCTGTCGCCGGCGGCTTCGGAAGCGCCGTAACCACGAAGCAGATAACGGCTTCCGAGATAGAATTCTTCAACCGCAGGAAGCCTGTCATGTGTGTACTGCGCAAAAGCCTCGAGCCGGAAGGAAAAGTTTTCATCCAGGGTTGTCAGCGGCTGCGACGTACCGAAACTCAATCTCAGATGAAAGTAGTCGTTATCGCCATCATCCTGGCCACTGGAAACCGATCCTGACCGCCAGCCTGCCGTTCCGATGATACCCGCCCGAATGGGCGCGCCTTCTTCATCGTCCACACCGAAAAGCGCCATTGCGGATACTGCGTTGACGCCCGACTGGAAAGTGACGCCGCCGCCACTGGATTCGACCGAAGAATGGCGTGCCTCGATCAGCCCATAGGCATAGTTGTGGATGTCCCTGACAAAGGGATGGCCAATGACAATTCCCGCCTCTTTGCCATTCAGTTCTGTCGACACGTAGGAACCGCTTGCATCGCGCCGCCCGATCGTCGTGCCGCCATAGATTTCTCCATAGCTGCCGTAGGCGCAAACCGGCGCCCGGTAGTAGGCGCTGCCGGAATAACTCTGCCCATCACCATCATGGCCGAAATGGTAGGTGGCGCTCCCCTGCAGCCTCAATACGTCCCCGCCGGTAAACAGAGAGAAGAACTCCTGGGTCACCTGAAAGCTCTCACCCCTGCCCAGATCGCGCGGAGGATTGTCGATTGTCGCACTTCCCGCCTGCTCCATCTGTCGTGCGGTGATGACCAGACGGGCACCGGAACCAGGGTTGGGATATTCAAACTCGGCAACCGCCGTGATGCCGGCGAGATCGTTGATCAGCATGAGCACACGCTCGAATTCGGCCTGCGTGATGCCCGGCTTGTAGATCAAGGGCCGGACATAGATTTCTATCCGGGCATGGACGAGGGCATCGACACCCTCGACAACAACCGAATCGATCCTGCCTTCATCGACCGTGACAATCGTATTTCCCGCGCTGTCCTGCACCGCATCTGCTTCGGCCAGAAAGTATCCGTCCTCGCGATAGACAAGCTCGATTGCATCTGCCAGCCGATCGGGTGCCGTGTATCCATCGGCGAGATGAACGTGTGCGTGTGCGAAATTCAGCAGTTGGGAAACGTCATAGGCGGTTACCCCATGAACCCGATATCCCGGCTGCCCGGCATGACTGCCGGCCGCAGAGGCCATGGCTGCTGAAACAGCCAGTATGGCAACGTTCAATCTCATGGCCGCATCCTCGTATATGGCCACCCACCGCATTCTTGGCCGTAACGCCCGTTATCTATCCTGCCTCAACATGCTTCCACGCAGGGCAGTACAGTTCAGCCGGCTGAAATGCGACAGCAGAAAAGCTCAATTGCAAGCCGGATAGAGATAACGATCCGCTTCGCTCACATCGGCGGGGCAATGCTCCGGCGCTGAATTCCACCATTGTACGATCCGCGTCCCCGCAGGATTGAAAGAGCACTGGAAAGTCAGACCAGTCCCTTCAACTTCTCCGTTGACGGGGATCGTTCCATCGACACGGGCAGTCTCGACATTGACATTGATTTTGCCTGCATCGGCATTCAGGTGAGAGGCGGCATAGTTGCGGCAGGCATCGATCATCGCATTGTTGTCAGCAGCAAAAACGGGGGAAGCAGCCAGCGCCACCAGCATTCCGAATAATCCAACAGTCTTCATTTGAAGTGATCCTTTCTTACGAAGGTGCCCAGAAGAGAAGTCAATTTCAGTATCTCACCCAGATTGACCTTCCCTGCTCCGTGCAAGTCGGAACAGTGTCCAGAGGATAATCAGATTGAGAAGCGGTGCGGCGGCAGCAAGCCACGGCCAAAGGGATTCCGGAAACATGTCAACCAGGCGGTTCCAGGGAAGCCCGAGCGGAATGAGGAAAATGCCGGACAACGGGCCGCCATCAGCACTGAAAATGCCAATCAGGAGCGCGATCAGGGCAAGGCCATAGCACGCCGCAAAACCGATCATGATGATGTGCAGCACCTTCGCCATCTTCTTACAGAGAGCCCTCATTGGTCAGGGACATGATGCCGTCGGTGGTGCCGTCACTATAGGCAATGCAGCGCCAGCGCGCCTGTTGCGGTCCGACGCCGACGATCACCTCGGTTCCTGCCTGTGAGAAGCTTGAAGAGAGTACGGTGGCCGTTGAGTTGCCGGTCTCCAGCTGAACATCGCGCAGGCAGGCGGCTCGCGCACTTGCTTCCGGATCGTTTGCGGCCACTCCCGAGCTTTCGCCACTGGTTTCGCATGCTGCCAGCGGCAGGGTTAGCAGGGCTGCAGTGAAAATACGTTTCATATGGATCACTCCTCAGTTTTTGCAAGATTGATGGTCATGCCGGGACACCGATTATCCAATCGGCGCGTCGCGCATGATGACAAAATCACCGTTGGTTCGCGTTGCCGGATGCGCAGGCAAATCCGTCAGCATCATCGTCGCGCCCGGATGGATGTTCTCCGCGATCTGATTGTAGGCATTTGTCGGAATCCGCAGCCGTGCGGTTACCGCAAGCTCCTTCTGCTGGTCGACATGGCTCTCATGACCGGTACCCAGTCCGATCGCAGTCCATTCATAATGGCCGCTCCGCTTGTCCATGCCATGAAGAAGATAGACATGCGTGCCAAGCGGTATGCGCTCGTTTGTGATGCCGATCGGTGTGTCGATGAAATCCTCACCGTTCTTCAGCACGATCAACTTCTTGTCGGCCCCGCTGACAATGATCGACAGCGCAGCGGAGTCCTCCCCCTTGTGATCCATCGGCAGGCTTTTGCCCTGAATGTGCCCTGTCATCTTCTCTACCTGGGCAAGATCGGACTCCGTCATTACCAGCCCGGTATGGCGCAGCGTCCCGACACCCGAACGCTCATTGGTGACGATGACAGGTGTTCCGTTATGCGTGACGCTGAACAGCAGATCGGCAAATTCCCGCGGAAGATGCACGCAACCATGCGAGCTTGGATATCCGGGCAAACCGCCGGCATGCAGTGCGCACCCACCGAAGAAGAACTGTGAGTCTGGCATCGCCGCATTGTTGTACTTCGACGAATGGTGCATCTTTTCCTTGCGCAGCACCGTGAAAACACCGGTTGGTGTGCCGTAGCCCTTTCGACCGCTGGAAACCGTCGTGACCCCAATCCGGATGCCATTGCGGTAGACGAAGGCAAGTTGATCGGACAGCGAAACGACGACGGCGACCGGTCCGGATGTCGAACGCTCCGGGTACCAGGACCATTCTCCGGGCTTCAGTTGTTCAACCGGCTTGGTAACCTGCCCGATTGCTCCGCCGGCGCCAGCCGCAATCAGCGCAGCCGATGCTGTGGCGAGGAAAGTCCGGCGGGATGTTTTCGGTATCATGACAGTGCCTTTCTGCTCCGGGTCACACGAAGGGTACTACCAGCCGTATGGATGGTATGGTCGACATTGAAGATAAGCAGTGCGTGCACGGGTAATGCGTCTGCATTGTCGCACACTCGCGGTTTGCTTCGATATTGTGCCTTGATCTTCCGAACAAACGAGGCGTGTTTTCGCCAAACACGCAGCAACAATCAGCGCACAAAATCCCACCACGCCCGTCGCTCCATGCTGCAATCCGGAAAGAGATGTAAACCCGTTTCGAACTCGGGAAGTTCGATCATCGTAATACCTGCGGAGCTGCCCGAATATGCCGGAAGCGAAAGCGGTTATCCGTTAGGCGAATCCTTTTTGATTCACAGGGCTGCCTTGCGATTTGGAATTAACACTCTGTTTCTTCGGTCGCCCTTGGCATGACAGCTTTCAGCCCAGGCTTGCCATCAATCCGCAAACTGCTTCCCGTGAAACGCCTCAGCCTGCTACCAGGCCATCAAAGCCCCCTTGGCCAATGCCTCAGGAACAGTTCGGCGGTCTTCGCTTTCCGGCATCTCGCAAATCTGATCTGGATGAGCTCCATCGGGACAATTCCATCCCGATAAGCGGACCACTTTCAGGGCCCGCTCCAAGCGATCTCGACATTGTAAAATGATCTCGGTTTTGCCCACCACCAGAGGTGGTCGATACGTCGCGTGTCACGCACGCGCTCAGCGCCCGGAGAACAGGTATTTCCCACTCATCTTCAATCGGACCGATTACTGCCGAACCATGGTGAAAGTGCCACGACATTTACCACTGCCCGATGCATGATAGCTTCCGGTGCCTTTGTTGCCCACCAGCTTGCCAACATAAAACACTTTATTCCCGCTTGGTGAGTTGCCCCGGCCAGACAGCTTCATGTTCCCCGCTGCATCCACATATCCCGACGGTCCGTATTTTCGGTGATCGATCTTGGCTGTTACCTTGTTGTTTTTTATCGTCGCCACACCCGTGGAAGAACGGTGAAAGCAATTCGCATCCCCTTTTCCGGTAACACGCCAACTACCATCAAACTCCCCTGCCTCGGCCAAAGAGGTTTGAACTGCGAAAAGAAAAATGGAAACAAAAAGGAAGTTATTGATACGCAATTTATCTCTCCAAAAAATATCTGAAAATTGCACGAACCATAACTGCAAAGATCGCTCGCTCTCCCGATCAGAGTTAAACGCTACGCTATCGGTACCTTTCCGGCAAGCGCCACCAGCCCGCATCCTTTTGGCGGCATAATTTTTCTGCGCAATCCTGGCAATAGCGTCCATGCGGTAGGCTTCCTTCAGGAGAGGTCAGGGGAGTTGGCGATAAATACTGCCTATGTCATCAACATGGACGTCGCCCGCAACCTGGACCGGATCCCGCCATTCGCCTTCCTGCAGATAGCCGAAGCTGTTCATCAATAGGACGAGCGGTTTTTCTCTCCGCATTCTTCGGCGCACTTGGGCATAGGCTGCCAGAACTTGACAAGACACCTTATTTGCTGAACGATCATTCAATAATTCAGACTTTTGAATGGATGGAACGCCTGGGCACGAGGCTATTGGCACCGTTGAAATACGTTTGGGACAACTACCGGGAGAAGCCGGCTTGAACGTAAGACCAGAGCTTGTGAACTCCGATCAGAAGAGTACTGATCCGGCAATTTCCGTCAGGTCCATTACCAAAACATTCGGTACTGGCGTTCACGCCTTTGTAGCCCTTGATGGCGTTTCGGTTGACATCCCGACAAACGAGTTCTTCACGCTTCTGGGTCCCTCGGGCTGCGGAAAGACGACACTACTTCGCCTGATCGCCGGTTTCGAGCAGCCCACCGCGGGAGAAATTCTGCTCCAGGGAAAAGACATCTCCCATCAGCCGCCCTATCTCCGGCCGGTTAACACCGTGTTCCAGAACTACGCGCTGTTCCCGCACATGACAGTGGCACAAAACATCGCCTTCGGGCTGGAGATGCTCGGCAAGCCCAAGGCAGACATTGCACAGACGACAGCGGAGATGCTCGCCCTCGTCAAGATGGAGCCCATGGCGGGGCGCAAGATAACCGAGATATCGGGCGGCCAGCAGCAGAGAGTTGCCTTGGCAAGGGCTCTTGCACCGAAGCCGCAGGTGCTGCTCCTTGACGAACCGCTCTCAGCGCTCGACCTGCAATTGCGCAAGGAAATGCAGCTTGAGCTGAAAAAGCTGCAGCAGGAAACGGGCATCACCTTCGTCTTTGTCACCCACGACCAGGAGGAAGCCCTGACCATGTCCGACCGGGTAGCAGTCATGGACAAGGGGAAGATTCTTCAAGTCGGATCTCCGCAGGAAATCTACCAGAGTCCAAGCAATCGCTTTGTTGCCAGCTTCATCGGCGAGATCAACCTGCTGACCGCAAGGCCGGAAAAAGGCGGCTTTGCAATCGACCAGTGCGGAACGCTGAAGGTCGTATCCCCCATCTCAGCCAAATCCAAAAGCACGGTCACACTGGCAATTCGCCCGGAGCGGATCATCCTCGGAAAGCCGGGCAAGGGAAAGCTGTCGGGCAAAGTCGAAAACATTGTCTTCCACGGCACCGACACGATCTACCACATCAAGCTCCCTGACGGTGCATCGATCCGGGCAAGACTTCAAAACAGCAGTCCAGACAGCATGCCATTCGGGACAGGCGACGCCATCGGCTGGACGGCGGATTCACGCTCGATCTCGATACTGGGTGACGAATGAATGTCCTGGCCTCAAAACCGGCGTTAATTCGCATGTTGCTGATCGGCCCGACGCTGATTGCCATCACGGTCTTCATGGTCATCCCGCTCCTGCTGATGGCCTATATCTCGTTCCAGACCCGCGACTATTCCGGCGGGGTTCTCTGGGGGGAATTCAGCTATGAGGCCTATCTGCGCCTCTTCTTCGAGCGCAATCTCGACGACAGCCTTTCCGTCAATTTCAACTATCTTCTCATCATCCTTCATTCGATATGGTTGTCGTTCTTCACCATGGTCTGCTCGCTTCTGGTCGGCTTTCCGGTGGCGCTGTTCATGGCAACCCGGTCACCGCGCTGGAAGACGGTGCTGGTTTTCATGGTCACGCTACCGTTCTGGACAAACTTGCTGGTACGCAATTACGCGTGGATCCTGCTGCTTCGCGACCACGGCACTATCAACGCGCTACTGATCTGGCTCGGGGTCATTTCCGAACCCCTGCCGCTGCTGCACAACCAGTTCGCGGTTGCAGTCGGGCTGACCTATTCGTTTCTTCCGTTCATGGTATTGCCGATTTATTCCAGCCTGGAGAAGATCGACCTGCGCCTCGTAGAGGCGAGCTTTGATCTCTATGGAACACGCTGGCAGACCTTGCGGCGGGTGATCTTCCCGTTGGCCGTCCCCGGCATCATTGCCGGCTGCATCCTCGTCTTCGTGCCGGCGCTCGGTTCCTACGTGACGCCGGAACTGTTGGGCGGCGGTAAAACGCTGATGATCGGCAATCTGATCGGCCTGCAGTTCGGCGCAGCCCGGAACTGGCCTTTCGGCGCTGCTCTCGGCCTGTTCCTGCTGGTACTGGTCATGCTCTCGCTTTTCGTCTACGCGCGGCGATACCGCGAAGGGGCAGGTCAATGAACCTGTTTGGCAGAAAGACATATCAGGGCAATGCGCGCCACTGGCCCGGGCTGTTCACCGCCACGGCTGTATTCTTCGGCTATGTCTACCTGCCGATCCTGGTTCTCATCGCGCTGTCGTTCAACGAAAACCGCACCGTAACCGTTTGGACCGGTTTTTCCCTGGATTGGTACCGGGTTGCCTTCGAAAACCGCGATATCATCCGCGCAGCAACCAACTCGCTGATCATCGCTTCCATTGCCTCGGTGACGGCAACGGTGTTTTCAACACTCGCAGCCATTCGCATGGCGAGCAGCGACAGGTTTAGAGGAAAGCAGGCGATCAATGCGGCAATCGCGCTTCCGATCACAATACCCGAAATCGTGCCTGCCGTGGCAACACTGATGTTCTTTGCGAGCCTCGGATTCACCCTCGGTCTCGGCACGGTCATCATCGGGCACATCGTGTTCTGCATTCCCTTTGCCTATCTGCCGATACGCGCAAGGCTCGAAGGAATGGACCCTCGTATCGCGGAAGCAGCAGGCGACCTGTACGCCAATCCGGTGCGTGCGTTCTGGCATGTCACGCTGCCCCAGTTGCTGCCGGGCATCCTGTCCGGACTGGTGCTTGCCTTCATCATTTCTCTCGATGATTTCGTGACGACGTTTTTTCTCGGTGGCGCGGGCTCGACAACCTTGCCGATCTACATCTTCGGCCTCGTGCGCACCGGTGTGACCCCCGAGGTGAACGCGATTTCCTCGCTGATGCTGCTTCTTTCACTGGCACTCGTTTCCTTGTCCCTCTTTCTGGGACGCGATCAAGGCCGCAACGCCGGGCTCGGCTGAAAAATGCCCGCAAACTTGGAGGTAAGACATGACAGGAAGAACCCCTGGACATCGCACACTCAAACTGCTTGCAGCATCCGCTCTGCTCGCTGCCGCCGGCAGCACTGCTGCCAGGGCAGATGGGGAACTGCGCCTTTACAACTGGTCGAACTACTTCGCCCCCGCCCTGCTCGAACGCTTCGAAAAGGAGACGGGAACCAAGGTGACCGTCGACAACTACGCCTCTGAAGAAGACCTGCTTGCGAAGCTGCAGGCCGGCGGCGGCGGTTACGACGTGATCTTTCCCGGAACCACCACGCTCGGCGTGATGGTCGAGAAAGGCATGCTCGCTGCCATCAACGTCAACCAGATGGAAAACTTCAAGAACCTGCTCCCGGCCTTCACGACCATCGCCGGCGACCCGGACCGCGTCTACTCGGCACCCTATATGTGGGGAACGACGGGCTTCACCTATGATCCTTCGATGGTGCCCGGCGGTAAGCTGGAGGAAAGCTGGAAGGAACTGTTCGAGCCGCGCGAGGAGCTGAAAGGCAAGATTGCGATGCTCAATGAAATGTCGGATGTGTGGAATGCCGCCGCCTACTACACCGGCGTCGACAAATGCACCGAAGACCCCGCCGAAGCACAGAAAATCCTCGATGTGCTGATGGCCCAGAAGCCCTTCGTGAAGCTGTATTCGAACGATGGCACGATCGACAGGATGATCGCGGGCGAGGTGCCGGTGCATATGCAGTGGAATGGTGCTGCCCACCGCGTCAAGGCGAAGAAGCCGGATGCGGTCTATGTCTATCCGAAGGAAGGAACAACCTTCTGGACCGACGTCATGGCGGTGCCGAAAGATGCTCCGAACATGGAAGCGGCCAAGGCCTTCGTCAACTGGATGATGTCGCCTGATGTGGCCGCGGAAGCTTCGAACTATACGGGCTACTCCAACGCCGTATCCGGTTCAGGCGAGTTCCTGAAGGACGATCTGAAAGCCGATCCTGCCGTCAACACGCCGGCGGAATACAATGACCGGCTGAGCGCTTTCAAGGCATGCTCACCGGCATCGAAAGACCTTCGCGAGAAAGTCTGGACAAAGCTCAAATCGTGATCACAGCTTATCGGGGCGCAATCGCGCGCCCCGATAAACAATCGCAGATAAGATTCCGAACAAGCAATTTTCGCCTGCCTCGCCGGCAAACGCGAACACGCCACTCACCGGCCACGAAACAGCAGATAGTAGCCGCTCGGCACAAAGAAGAGCGTCATTACCGACGCAACCGCCAGACCACCGATCATCAAAGTAGCCATGGGTTCGAACAACGCACCGCCGGCCACCGCCATCGGGATGAGTCCGAATATCGTTGTCAGCGATGTCAGCATGATTGGCGTTACCCGCTTTTGAGCCGCCGAGACGATTGCTTCCTTGAGCGCCATCGATTGCCGGTCAGCATCGATCTGATCGATGAGCACAATCGCATTGTTGATGATGATACCGGCAAGCGAGATCAAGCCCAGAATGGCAAAGAATGAAAGTGGCTGTCCGGTCACCAGCAGCGCCAGAGGCGCACCGATCAGGACCAGCGGGATGGTCAGAAAGGTGAGCAAAACCCGCCGGGCCGAATTGAACTGGAAGGTCAGTGCCAGCAGCATGACCGCCAGTGCGGCCGGGACACCCGCCGCAAGTTTGGCGTTGACCTCCGCGCTGCGCGCTGTCTCACCGTCGATTTTCAGATTGTAACCCTCTGGAAGATCCAGTTTCTCCAGATCGGCTGAAATGAATGCCAGCAATTCGACGGCACTCATCTTGCCACTCTTGCCGGATATCTTGATCAGCCGCTGCTGGTTTTCGCGCCTGAGCTGCGAGTATTCCAGCTTCGGAACGAACGTCGCCACACGGTCGAGGGAGATAAGCTGGCCATTTGCGGCAACCGACAGGTTCGACAGGTCTTCGATGCTGTCGCGAAAATTCTCCGCCAGCCGGATGACGATCGGAATTGAATCGGTTCCTTCCCGATAATCGGAAACCTGGGTGCCGGCAAAGAAGGTGTTCATGATTTCCGAGATGTCCTCGGACGTTACGCCCAGTTCACGCGCCTGATCCTGGGAGATGTTGACGACGATCTTGAGCGACTTGTTGCCCCAGTCGTTCTCGTTCTGGACGATGCCGGGAGCGCCGGCAAATGCAGCCTCCACCTGCCCCGCCAGTTCCAGCAGGCGGTCCGCATCGGCCCCCGAAAGCTTCACCTCCACGATTCCCGATTCCGATCCGCCCATGGCAAGGCGCTTGGTCTTGAACCTGGCCGCGGGATGGTTTTCCAGCAAATACCGTTCCGCCCTGCCGGAGGCGGCAAGCGCCCCGTCAAACGTGTCGGTATTGACGAGGATAAATGCGCTTGCCGGATTGGCATCTGCCGGACTGAGCGCAAGATAGAAGCGGGGTCCGCCGTCGCCGACATAAACCGTCGTGTTGGTGATCTCGGGATTTTGCTCCTTGTCGGACAGCCAGGCCTCTACCGCCAGCGCTTCCTGCTCTGTCCGGGCAATGGAGGTTCCCCTTGGCATGTCGAGATAGATCAGGAACTGGTTTCGGGCGCTGAGCGGAAACATCTCCTTCTTGATGCCGGAAAAGAAGGAACCTGACAGGATCACCGCCAGATAACAGACAGCGATAAGGGGGATCGACCAGGCAAGGGACCGGTTCAGCGACTTGCCATACAGTGTCACCAACCTGCCCGGTTGACTGCTCTCGTCAGCTTTTGGCTTGCCGGACAGCCAGACGGCAAGCGCAGGCAGGATGTAGAGGGCTGTAAGCCACGAACCGACCAGCATGGCGGCCACCACCGCACCGAGTGAGAAGCCGTATTCTCCCTCAGTGCCTTCAAGCAGCAGCAGCGGCAGAAACGCCGAGACTGTGGTAACCGAAGCCACGGCAAGCGGGATGGTGAACTGTTTGCCCGCCGCCCTTGCGGCGGCCGATGGATCGGCCCCGGAGGAGACCCGGTTCTGGATGTCCTCGACGACGACAAGCCCGTTATCGACCAGCAGGCCGAGAGAGATGATGACGGCGGCAATCGAAACCTGTTGAAGCTCGATGTCCAGATACCCCATGACGACGAGCGCGAACATGACCGTGAACGGCACGATGCAGGCAATGATGATTGCGGAACGGACGCCGAGAAACAGGAGCATCACCAGCAGCACGACAGCAATGGTCTGTGCAACATTGACCAGTGCGTCGTTGATCGCGCTGGTTACCTTTTCTTCCTGATAGGTGGAGAACGTGTATGAAATGCCGATCGGCTGGGTTGCTTCCTGCCTTTCGACCAGTGCCCTGATTTGGCGGCCCACTTTCTGGATATCCTCACCCGCCGACATCTCCACCCCGAGCATCACGGCTGGCTGGCCATTGAAGTAGACCGGTTTCTGGTGAGGTTCCTCATACCCTCGCCTCACCGTGACCAGATCCTCCAGCCGGACAAAGCCGCTCAGGCCACTCACCTTGGTGAGAATTTGCCGGATGGCATCGACGCTTTGAAGATCGCCATTTGCTTCCAGGATAATGGTGGTTCCATCGGCATCGATATCGCCGGCCGGGAGGATGACATTCTGGGACTGCAGATCGGCAAGCACCTGGTTGATTTGCACGCCGACAGCGGCGAGCTTGCGGGAATCAAGTTCGAGCCAGATGCGCTCCTCCTGTTCGCCATAGAGGCTGATCTTGCCGATGCCCTCAAGCGTGTAGAGCGCGCGTTGCAATGACTCCGCACTGTCGCGAATTTCCGAATAAGAAAAACCCTCGCCGGTTACCGCTATCGATGCGATGGCGACGTTGCCGTAGTCGGTGTTGACGAAGGGTCCGCGCGTGCCGTCAGGCAGGTCGTGCGACACTTCCTCCATCTTGACACGTATGTCATCGAACACGCTTTCGACGGCGTCGCCGGAAAGTGATTCCGAAACCTCCAGCTTGATGATTGTGCTGCCTGTAGAGATCAGCGTGTTGATCGTATCAACTTCGGCAATCTCGCGCGCCTTGCGCTCGATCGGCACGACAATCAGGTCTTCCAGCCTGTCAGGAGCCATGCCGGGGAAAAAAGCGGAAACAACAACCGTGCGAATGGTGATCGAGGGGTCTTCCCGCTTAGACAGATTGAAATAGCTGCCCACGCCCAGCGCCAACAGCACAGCCATGAACAGCAAAGTCAGGCGTGATTTCTGCAATCCGAATGAAGTCAGGAAATCCATGCGCCCGCCCCACCGCTCAATTGAGGAGCTTTACCGTCTGACCGTCCCGAAGGAAGGAAACGCCTGCCGACGCGACCCTTTCCCCTGCTTCCAGGCCGTCCACCACGATGATGCGGTTTTCCCGGATACCGCCGATCCTGACCATACGCCGCTTAACGGTGCTGCTTTGCGGATCGAAGACATAGACGAATGCCTCGCCGGGCGCGTCCGGTGTCCGCTCCTGCTTCAACCGGCCTTCCATGGTCAGGACGGAGATCGGCAGGGCATACCCTGTGCCGGCGGGAAGATCGAACTCCAGGGAAACCTCAACCGCCATGCCAGCCTTCAACTGGGGCAGCCGTTCTTTCAGGGTTGTTACAACCGGAAAGGACGAAACAGTATTGGCACTCGAACCCAGTTCGGTGACGACAGCCGGCAATTCGACATCCGGATTGTCGGCAAGACGGATACGCGCGGCCTTGCCGACCGCCAAACGGCTGATGACGTCGTAGCTGACCGAAAACGAGGCTTCCAGACCGTCGCCACTGTAAATGGTGGCGATCGGCGTCCCCGCCCCGACATTGGCGAAGGACTGAGTTTCGACCGTATTGATCACCGCATCGTATGGCGCCCGCAACTCGGCTTTCTGGAGGTTTTCCTGGGCGGTCTCCAGCTGTTTTTCGCTTTGCAGCAACTGTGCGTTGCTGGTTTCCATGGTCGTTCGCGCCTTGTCGAGCGCCGCGACGGTAACAACCTTCTTGTCGAACAGGGACTGCTGCCGCTTGAAATCCTCCTCGGCATTTCGCGCATTGGACCGTGCCTGAAGCACGGCTGCTTCTGCCGTCTCCACCTGAATTTCGAGCGACTCCCTATCAAGCGACGCGACCACTTCACCGCGTTTTACCTGCTGGCCGACATTCAGTTCGACGGCCTCAAGCTTGCCGGCGATTTCGAAGGACAGGGTTGAGATCGACGTCGGTTGCAGCACACTGGGATACCGGCGGACCGTCGATTGCTCCTGGCTGGTCACTTCCACGGTCTTCAGGCCCCTGACCGGCTCCTGATCACTTTCGGAAGTGGAATCGCCCTGCCCGCACCCTGAAAGAACCAGACCAAGGAAAGGCAGCAAATACAGCTTGTTCATATTTGAAACTTCTTTGTCTCAAAAAGGAGGACAAAACACCTCCATTGCGGCGATTAAAGTCGGTAATGGCGAATTTTGCAATTACGAACGGGCGACGCCTCCGCGCCGGTCTGCCGCAACTTCCACGCTTGCAGGACGCCCAAACTTTCTTTACTCCGCTCCTCAACCATCAAGGGTCCGTGAAAAGCAGCGGACGCAAACCCATTCCCGGAGCAATTCATGCGTGTTGTAATGATCGGAACCGGTTATGTCGGCCTGGTTTCAGGAGCCTGTTTCGCCGATTTCGGCCACCATGTGACCTGTATCGACAACAACAAGGACAAGATCGACCGGCTCAATAACGGTGAGATACCGATTTACGAACCCGGTCTTGAGGATCTCGTCGCCGGCAACGTCGATGCCGGGCGTCTCGTCTTCACCACCGATCCCAGAAAAGCCGTCGGCGAAGCCGATGTGGTCTTCATTGCGGTCGGCACGCCGACGCGCCGCGGCAGCGGCCATGCCGACCTTCGCTTCGTCTATGCCGTCGCCGAGGAGCTTGCTCCCCTGCTCAAGGGCTACACCGTGATCGTGACCAAATCCACCGTACCGGTGGGAACCGGTGACGAGGTTGAAGCCATCATCAGAAAACATGCGCCGAAGGCACGCTTCGATGTCGCCTCCAACCCCGAATTCCTGCGCGAGGGCGCGGCCATCAACGACTTCAAGCGGCCCGACCGCGTTGTGGTGGGAGCAGAAAGCGAAAAAGCCGCTGAACAACTCAGGATGCTGTATCGCCCGCTGTTCCTAAACGAAACACCCATCGTCATCACCCGCCGCCGGACGGCCGAACTGATCAAATACGCAGCAAACGCCTTTCTCGCCGTCAAGATCGGCTTCATCAACGAAATCGCCGACCTCTGCGACAAGGTCGGCGCCGACGTGCAGCAGGTGGCCCGCGGTATCGGCCTCGACAAACGCATCGGCGCGAAGTTCCTTCATGCCGGTCCCGGCTATGGCGGCTCCTGCTTTCCCAAGGACACGCTGGCGCTTTCGAAAACGGCGAAGGATTACGAGTCTCCGGTCACCATCGTCGATACGGTCGTACGTTCCAACAAACGCCGCAAGCATGCCATGGTGGACAAGATCGTTGCTGCCTGTGGCGGATCGGTGAAGGGCAAGACAATTGCCGTGCTCGGCCTTACCTTCAAGCCAAACACCGATGACATGCGCGAATCCCCCTCTCTGGTGATCGTGCCGGGCCTGCAGAAGCTTGGTGCCACCATTCGTGCCTATGACCCCGAGGGCATGGAGGAAGCCCGCTCGATGCTGAAGAAAGTCGACTATTGCGACGGCGCGCATGAATGCCTTGAAGGGGCGGATGCGGCGGTAATCATCACCGAGTGGGACCAGTTCCGGGCGCTAGATTTGAAAAAGGTGGCCGGTCAGCTCAAGGACAAGGTATTTGTCGATCTGCGCAATATCTACCGCAAGGAAGAAGTCGAAGGCACCGGCCTGAAATATCATTCGGTGGGCCGGCCGGACTGATCGGCAGATATCTCAAGGCAATCTTTACTTGCCCGCAATAGTCTTTACTTGTTTGTGCCACATTCACGGCTAGTGTGAGGGGCCAAGGGCCCGGCAGATGATGCCGGCCGGATTGCAGGGGTAATCAGCAACATGGCGCATCCGTCCACAAGACGGCACGGTCTGAAAGGGGCAGTTCTGCTGCTCAGCGCCTTTCTGTCCGCCTGTGTGCTGACCGAGCCGCTTGATACCGGCAGCGGACGCTCCTTCACCAGCAACTGGATGAAGGCCGATGATCCGCGCGCAGAAATCGGCAAGCGCGAACATCCGCTGGTACTGGCCAAATATGGCGGGGAATTCCGTGATCCAAAGGCTGAAAACCTCATTGCCGGCATCGTCGGCCGGCTGGTTGCCGTCTCCGAAGACAAGACCCAGCTTTACCGCATCACCATTCTGAACTCGCCCAAGGTCAATGCTTTCGCTCTGCCGGGCGGTTATCTCTATGTGACTCGCGGGCTTCTTTCGCTGGCCAACGACTCCGCCGAACTGGCAGGCGTCATCGCCCACGAAATGGCGCATGTTTCCTCCAACCACGCCATTTTGCGCAGCGAAAAGGAAAGCTCGATCAAGGTCGGCTCTGAAGTGGTCTCGAAGGTTCTCGGCAACAATGTTGCCGGCCGCGTGGCTGAAGCTGCAAACCAGTTGCGGCTTTCGGAATTCTCCAAGGACCAGGAACTGCAGGCAGATGCCATTGGCATCAAAATGCTGGGTAACGCCGGTTTTGATGGCCATGGCTCTGTCCGTTTCCTGGAAACCATGCAGGCCTATCAGGCACTGATGTCACAGGCCGACCGGCGATTTGGCGACTTCTCCTTCCTTTCCAGCCACCCCGCAACGCCACAGCGTATCGATCAGGCCAGACAGCATGCCCGCGCCTTCGGTGCACCTGGGACCGGCGAAACGGATCGCAAAGCCTATCTCGACGGCATTGATGGCCTTCTGTACGGCGACAGCGCGGAAGAAGGTTTTGTTCGCAACAACACCTTCTCTCATCTTGGCCTCGGAGTGACCTTTTCCGCCCCCGTCGACCACCGCATGGAAAACCAGGCAACGGCCGTCGTCATTACCGGCCCCGGCAATCTGGCGACCCGTTTCGACGCCGCCGTATTGCCAAGAGGCCAGGGGCTTGCGAGCTATCTGAAAAGCGGCTGGGTCAAGGGCCTTGATGAAGACAGCATCTCCGAAAGCACTATCGGGGGGCTGCCTGCGGCGCGGGCGGAAGCTGACGGCAGCAACTGGCATTTCGTCATTCGCCTGCTGCAGGTCGACCGGCAGGTCTATCGCTTCATTACGGCAGGGCCTTCCGGCAGCGAAACGGTAGAAACAGAATCCGGCGCCATTGCCGGCACTTTCCGCCGCATGACGGAAGCAGAAAAAGAGGCCCTGAAACCGCTTCAGGTCAAGGTGGTCACGGTTAGCGCCAGCGACACGCTGGCAAGCCTCGCCGCGCAAATGAAGGGTACGCCGTCACCGCTGCGTTCCTTCCAGGTGCTCAATGGCCTGTCCGCCGGCGAAATCCCGCAACCCGGCAGCCGCGTCAAAATCGTCACCGACTAACTAACGAACTCATCCTCAGCGCACAGCCGGACTTGGCACCGGAATGGTGGGCAACTGGCTCAGATCAGCGGGCGCTTGCGAACCTGCTTCAACCGCTGCCTCCACAGCAGGCCTTTCCTGCACGGGTGCAGCGGAAATCGCTGCAATCGTCTGCTGGGGATCGGATACCGGCGGCGTCCCATCTGATGGCGCCGGCGCGGCACTTGCCTGCGGGGTCTCAACACCAGGCAGGGTGGATTCGGTACTGGCGACCGCAGGAGCGCTTTCAGCCGTTACAGCAGGCGGCGGCTCGGGTACCGGCTCCGGTGTCGGCGGCGGCAGAACCTCCGATCCGGCTGCCACGATGGAAACCTGATCGGGATTCACCGCAGCCAGTTCGGGGTCTTTCGAACCCCGGCGCAACTGGTAGCGGCGCAGCGCCTTGGCAAACTCGGCCTGTTCCTCGGCCAGCTTTTTCTTGTAGGCAGAAATCAGGCTCGCCGGCATCGTGACTTCAGGGCACGCCTTGCTCGAGGAAAATTCGGCGTCCTCCACCGCTTCCCGATTAAAGACGTAGCGTTTGTCGCAGACATCCACCTTGGGCGGGAAGTTGGTGATCTCGAAGTGGTCGTAACCCTCTTTCAGGCTCTTCCAGAACTCGAAATGCGGATTGGTGACCTGCTGGGCGAGGTTTTTTGCCGTCATGCGGAAGGGATAGGCCTGAACCTGAAAATACTTCTGGCCACCTTTCAGGGCATCTCTCGCCAGCGAGTAGATTTCCTCGACCTGTTCATCGTTCATCGAATAACAGCCGGCCGACGAGCAGGCGCCGTGCACCATCAGATGGGAGCCGGTACGGCCATGAGCACGGTCGAACGTGTTGGGATAACCGATATTGAAGGAAAGGTGATAGTCGGATTTCGGGTTCAACTGGTGAACGCCGACATTATAGAATCCCTCGGGCGCCTGGCGATCGCCCTCTTTGAACTTCGGGCCGAGTTTCCCCGACCACTTGCAGATTTCATAGGTTTCCAGCAGCGCATACCGGCCGGCCGTCTTCTTTTTCCAGACTTCCAGCTTGTTTTCGGTCTTGTAGATCCGCATCAGGATTGGCGAAGACGGCGTCATGCCGAGCGCCTTCATTTTCTGGATCAGATGTGGCGGGATCGGACGCTCGGCTTTCGGGAACAGCTCGTCTATCCCCCCCTGACAGGCAGCCAACGCCATCCCCGCCAGGGCGAGGATAATGCCGCTCACATATGGTCTGCCAAAACCGTGCATCGCGAAATGTTGCGCTCTAATCCGATTTGTCATGTATCCGGCAGGCTTGCCCCATCGGCCCCGGCATCACCCAGTGCCGGAACCGGCGTTCTTTCAAACAGAAAGAAAGCTGATTTATGGCAAGCCTTGTCCCGTCTGGAGCCCTTTCGGCCTTCTCAAAGACCATATTACCGCCAATCCGGTTGACAAGAGATTATCGGAAAGCCTCACGGGATTGTCATGCCGGCGATTTGCAGGCTTTCAGGCCAGATTCCGGCCAATGGCAAGGAATTTCTCCCGCCTTTGACGGCGCAGCGTGTCGCCATCCTGCCCGGACAATTCCCCGAGCGCGGAGGAAATCATCGCACCCGTCGCCGAAATCACTTCACCGGGATGGCGCTGTGCACCGCCGACGGGTTCCTCGATAATACCGTCAATAACACCCAGTTCCTTCAAGTCGCCGGCCGTCATCTTCATGGACGTCGCCACATCCTGCGCCTTGGTGGAATCGCGCCACAGGATGGAAGCGCCCGCTTCCGGCGAAATCACGCTGTAGATTGCATGTTCCAGCATGTAGACACGGTTGGCTGTTGCAATTGCAATGGCCCCGCCCGAACCGCCTTCGCCAATCACCACGGTGATGATCGGCACACGCACCTTCAGGCACATCTCGATGGAGCGGGCAATTGCTTCAGCCTGGCCGCGTTCTTCCGCCCCGATGCCGGGATAGGCCCCCGCAGTGTCGACCAGGGTAATGATCGGAATGGAGAAACGGTCGGCGAGTTCCATGACTCGTACCGCCTTGCGGTAGCCTTCAGGCCTCGCCATGCCGAAATTGTGTTTCAGGCGCGAGTCGGTGTCATTGCCCTTTTCCTGACCGATGATGGCAACGGATTGCCCATTGAAGCGCGCAAGTCCGGCCTGGATGGCAAAATCCTCTGCGAAGTAGCGGTCACCCGCCAGATCGGAAAAGTCGGTAAAAAGTGCATCGCGGTAATCGGCAAAGTGCGGGCGGTCGGGATGCCGCGCGATCTGCGTCTTATGCCAGGGCGTGAGCTTCGAATAGAGACCCTCAAGGGTCGTTTCGGCCTTTGCTTCCAGCCTGGCGATTTCTGCCGTCAGATCAACGCTGCCATCGGGTTCGCTGACACTTTTGAGTTCGCGAATCTTGCCGTAGATGTCGGCAACCGGTTTTTCAAAGTCGAGATATAGACGCATACGCTTTCAGCCTGTTTCAGTTCGCTGCCGGTCCTAACCCTTTTTGCTCGCTTTTGCCAGCGGATGGTGGCTTTCCACCAGTTCACGCAACCGCTCGTCCAGCACATGGGTGTAAATCTGTGTTGTCGAGATGTCGGCATGTCCCAGCAACTGCTGGACGGCCCTCAGATCGGCCCCGTTCTGAAGCAGGTGGCTGGCAAAGGCATGGCGCAACACATGGGGTGACATTCTCGATGGTGCAAGCCCCGCCCGGATCGCCAGATCTTTCAAATCCCGGGCAAAAGCCTGCCGCGTCAGATGGCCTTCTTTTGAAGCTGCGGGAAAAAGAAAAGGCGAAGCCTCCCTGCTGTCTTCCTCCTGCTCCTCCAGGGCGCAGGAGTACCGATCAAGCGCCTTGCGCGCGCGAGCTGAAAGCGGAACCAGCCGCTCCTTGTTGCCTTTTCCCGTAACGGTGAGAAAGGGGTTGTCGCCCTTTGCCGCAGTTCTTGGCAGGGCGACAAGCTCACTGACGCGAAGCCCGCTTGCATAAAGCGTCTCCAGAAGCGCAAGCATGCGCAGACACCGCAACGCACTGCCAGGCGATCCACCCCGCTGAGCGGCCTCCGCTTCGGCTGTAACGATCAGCCGGTCGACTTCTTCTATCGACAGGATTTTCGGCAGCGGTCTGCTCTGCTTCGGCGCATCCACCACCGCTGTGGGATCATCGCCGCGCAGCCCGTCGCCATACAGGAACTTGTGAAACTGCCGCACAGTGGAAAGGATCCGCGCCTGGGTGGAGGCTGCCGCGCCGCTAGCTGAAACCGTTCCCAGAAACTGCCGTACGGTTTCGCTGCCGCATTGAATGGAACCGCTGCCGCTGTCCGTCAGAAACCCCAGATAACGCTCGATATCCCTGCGATAGGCATCCAGCGTATTGGCGCTTGCACCGCGTTCCGCGCTCATCATCTCCAGAAAGGATTCAGCCAATAGCGCGTCATCGGCATTGATGGCAGTGGTGTTGGCAGACGGAGCGTTCACGGCTGTTCATGCCTCAAGGGAAGATGCCTTCAGGCATCGGAAATGCCGACAACCCGAAAACCCGAGGCGCCTATTGCAGGTTGAGCTTGTTGGCGGGAACGCGAATGAGCACTTCCCTCGGTTCCGGGTCTACATACTGGACCAGGCCAAAAGCCGCACCATAGGCAAGCCCCGCCAGTACGGCGCAGAACACGACAAATCTGATCAGGCTCGGCATTCTGGGCTGTCCTGTTAGCTGGAGTAGCTCTCTATATGGCAAACACGCCGCTGCAATTCAATCTCGCCGTCCTGAAGGAATTTTCTGCTGCCGCTTGACGCATACGGGCCAATCATGCGCTAAACCGCTGAGTTTAATGAAATACAAGGACAAGCGGCGGATTTCATGACGGCAAGCGGTCCCGATCTGCACGAAGCCCTGGGCGACAGAAGCATCGTCTTCGTCGGCATGATGGGCAGCGGCAAGACCGCCATCGGCAGGCTGGTCGCCGCAGCGCTCGACGTTCCCTTCTACGATTCCGATCAGGAAATCGTGGCTGCCGCCAACATGGACATTCCGGAAATCTTCGAAAAACACGGCGAGCCTTACTTCCGGGCCGGTGAAGAGCGCGTCATACAACGCCTTCTGTCCGACGGTCCCGCGGTCCTGTCGCTGGGTGGCGGCGCATTCATGTCGGAAACGACGCGCAAGGAAATCTGCGAACATGGCATATCGGTCTGGCTGAAAGCCGATCTGGACCTGCTGATGAGCCGGGTTCTGCGCCGGCCCGGTACACGGCCATTGCTCAACACGCCCGATCCCAAGGCAACGCTGACGGAATTGAAGGAAAAGCGCGAACCGGTTTACGCGCTCTCGGACATACACGTGGAATCTTCGCGCATTTCCAAGGCGCATACCCGCGATGCCGTACTCGCCGCACTGAAAGAAAAACTGCTGGGCTCCGTTGATACCTAGGCCGTATCGGGCTCAGCCCCAGGCAAAGGCGATCTTCTTCAGATCCTGGTCATCGAACGTCTCGCGACCCTCGGCAACCTGCCTGCCGCCGGCGTTTTCATAAAACCGGATGGCGGGATCGTTGTCGGCCAGAACCCAGACAACGGCGCCGGAAAGGCCCCGCCGCTTCAATTCGCCCATGGCGGCAAGAAACAGATGCGAACCCGCGCCGATACCCTGATATTCAGGCATGAGGTAAAGCTCGTAAACCTCACCGTCGAAAGGCAGCGTCTTCACCCGGTTGCGCCCGATGGTGGCGTAGCCGACAGACTTGCCCTGCATTTCCAACAGCAGGATAACCGTTTGCCGGTCGATTGCCGAACGCCACCAATTAGCGCCGCGGCGCTGGATCATCCGCGTCAGGGCCCGCGGCGGGATCATGCCGGAATAGGCATTCCACCATGCCGCGTCGTGAATGGCGGCGATATCGCCTGCATCCGCCTTGCCGGCGCGCCGTATGTTGAGCGTCAGCGTACCCATGCCGCAAATCATACGTTAAGAATTTGTTAACCTAAAGGGAAAATCAGGCAAACCGGATGCTATCCCCGAAAACCAGTCCCGTGTGTTGCATCGTCGCAATGCCCCGCATTCAGCCTTTTCCTGCAACCACTTGGCGCATCAAACAGCCGATTTTAGCCAGTCCTGCGCCGCCGCACACACAATTGTGTATGGCAGCAAACAACGGTTTGGGGTGAGATGATGCCATGCAGAGGCGCAATTTCCTCCTGATGGCAGGGGCAGCCAGCCTGATTCCCGCAAGCGCTAGCGGTGCTGCCGGTCGCAGGATCATCGCGCTTGACAGCCATGGCGCCGAGGCGGAATGGTCGATAACCGGGCAGCCGGATTCCGGCAGTCTGGCACGGGTCGAGGCATGGATCGCAAAATCCGCCGAAGCTGTTGCCACCTATTACGGGAAATTCCCGGTTCCCAGGGTTCTGATCTCGGTAGAGTTTACAAACAACCGCCGGCGCGTTGGCGGGCGGGCATGGCCGTCCGATCCGCCACGCCTGGAACTCTCCGTGCCCATGAACGCCGATGAAACCACCCTGATGAGCGACGATTGGGTGCTGGTTCACGAGATGACCCATCTCGCCTTTCCCTATATTCCGAGCCGCCGCCATGACTGGATGGTCGAGGGGCTTGCGGTCTATGTGGAACCCGTTGCACGGATCATGGCGGGCCACATGGATGCACGGCAGATGTGGGCCGATTTCGTCCGCATGATGCCGCGCGGCCTGCCGGCGCCGGGCGACAGGGGATATGATGTAACGCAGAACTGGGCCCGCACCTAATGGGGTGGCGCGATCTTCTGCCTTGTCTGCGATATCCGCTGCCGCAACGCGACCGGCAACCGCAAGGGGTTGCGTGATGCCCTGCGCGGGATCAATGCCGAAATGGACTTCAGCAATCAGTCCGGATTTGCCGAAGCCCTGGCGCTGGGCGACAAGGCAACCGGCACCACCACGCTGATGGATGCCTGGCAGGAAATGCGGGAAGATCCCTACGACCCTGACCTTGAAAAACTGTGGCAGAGCCTCGGCGTCGCCGTGGCGGGCAGCAGTCTCGAATTCGACGATAGCGCGCCGCTGGCCCCGTTGCGCAAGGCAATCACGACCGCCTGAGACCGCGATCTAGGCAGCGTTGATGTTGCGCGTCTTCTCGAACCGCTTGCGCTCATGGGGATCAAGATAGCGCTTGCGCAAGCGGATCGACTTCGGCGTCACTTCCACCAGTTCGTCATCCTGAATCCAGGAAAGCGCCCGCTCGAGCGTCATGCGGATGGGTGGCGTCAGCTTGACCGCCTCGTCCTTGCCGGAAGCGCGCATGTTGGTGAGCTTCTTGCCCTTCAGCACATTGACCTCGAGGTCGTTGTCGCGGCTGTGGATGCCGATGATCATCCCCGCATAGACCTTCTCGCCGGCATCGATGATCATCGGCCCGCGGTCTTCCAGGTTGAACATCGCATAGGCGACCGACTCGCCCTGGTCGTGGGAAATCAGCACACCGTTGACGCGACCGCCAATCGGCCCTTTCCAGGGCTGATAGGCATGAAACAGCCGGTTCATGATGGCCGTTCCGCGCGTATCGGTCATCAGTTCGGACTGATAGCCAATCAGGCCACGGGTCGGCGCATGGAACACCAGCCGCACCCTACCGGCGCCCGATGGCTTCAGTTCAGCCATCTCCGCCTTGCGCTCCGAAAGCTTCTGCACCACCGTGCCGGAATATTCCTCATCGACATCGATGACGACTTCCTCGACCGGCTCAAGCGGCTGGCCGTTTTCATCCTTCTGCATGACCACGCGCGGCCTTGAAACGGAAAGCTCATAGCCTTCCCGCCGCATGGTCTCGATCAATACCGCAAGCTGCAACTCGCCGCGGCCGGAAACGTGAAAACTGTCCTTTTCGGCGGCTTCCTCGATCTCGAGCGCCACATTGCCCTCGGCTTCACGCAGCAGGCGGCTGCGGATCATGCGGCTGGTCACCTTGTCGCCCTCGGTTCCGGCAAGCGGCGAATCGTTGACGGAAAAGGTCATGGTGACGGTCGGCGGATCGATCGGCTGGGCCAGAAGCGGCTCGGAAACCGAAGGATCGCAGAACGTGTCGGCAACCGTGCCCTTGGTCAGGCCGGCGATCGCCACGATATCGCCGGCATGGGCTTCCGTAAGTGTCACCCGCTCGACCCCACGGAAGGCGAGGATTTTTGAAATCCGCCCGGTCTCGACGGTCTGCCCGTCGCGGTTCAGCACCTTGACCGGCTGGTTGGCCTTGATCGAGCCGGAATGGATCCGCCCGGTAATGATCCGGCCCAGGAAGTTGTCGGATTCCAGAATGGTTCCGATCATCCGGAATGGCCCTTCGCCCACCGGCGGTTCCGGAACGTGATCGAGGATGAGGTCGAACAGCGGCGCGAGCTTCGTATCCTGCGGCCCTTCCGGATCGGTATTCATCCAGCCGTCGCGGCCCGAGCCATAGAGAATCGGGAAATCGAGCTGCTCATCACTCGCATCGAGATTGGCGAACAGGTCGAAGACCTCATTGATCACCTCGTCGGGACGCGCATCGGAACGGTCGATCTTGTTGATCGCGACGATCGGTCTGAGACCAACCTTCAGCGCCTTGCCGACGACGAACTTGGTCTGCGGCATCGGGCC
>JAGRLQ010000162.1 GCA_020441735.1 Nitratireductor sp. | reverse complement strand
CGGGCATATTGCGCCGCGACCAGACGATCGACGAAGCAGGCGATGCGCTGATCGACATGATCCGCCGCACCGCCAACGGCCGCAATACCGCTGCCGAAGCGCTGGGCCATCGCGAGTTCTCCATGACCAAGCTTTACCGCAGCGCCTGATTGCAACGCCTCCGGTTGATGCGAAGTCTTCGGAGACTCGCCGACGGCCCTGCCGTGTAGCCTGGTCTACACGGCAGGGCCCTGATCCGGCTTCAAGGCACCGGGATGGAGGACCACGCTGCTGGCGGCTTCATGAGCCTGCCGGATTGCCGCCTCCAAATCCCTGCCTGCCGATCTTGCCGCCAGATAGACGCCATTGAAGGCATCTCCAGCGCCGGTAGTATCCAACGGGGTCACCTTTCGAAGGTCGGCAACCACACAGGTTTTGTCCTGGCTTGCCGCGTGAATGATGTCGCCGCCGTTCTTGACGGTGACTTCCCCGGCACCGGTGCCCAAATAACGCCGTATGCATGCTTCCGGGTTCTGGTCACCGAAAATCCGTTGCTCGTCCTCGAAGCTGGGCAGAATGATGTCGCTGGCTTCGGCCGCCTTCATCACCGACTCACGCATGGTTTCCCGGCTTTCCCAAAGGTGCTCCCGGATATTGGGGTCAAATGCAATTTGAACGCCGTTCCGGCGCGCCCGAGCCAAGGCGTCCAGCAATGCAGTGCGGCGGTCAGGGGTCAGGATGGCAAGGGTGATGCCGCTGAAGAAGATCAGTGCAGCCGAACTTGCTGCCGCGCACAGATGGGCTTCGTCATTGGCCAGATGGCGCGCAGCGGACCTTTCGCGCCAGTAGGTGAAAAAGCGCTCACCGTCCCTTGTGTCGATCAGATAGAGGCCGGGCTGGCGATGGCTGTCGCGGGTAATCCAGTTGGTGGCAATGCCCTGACCGGCAATGAAGCGCATCATCTGGCTGGAAAACGCGTCTTCGCCCAATCTGGTAAAGTAGGAAGTAGTCCAAAGGGCCGCATCCGCTTCGGCGCGAAAGTGCCAGGCGCAATTGAACGTATCGCCGGCAAACCCCTGCCGCCAGTTCCCGTCGGACTTTTTCGAAAACTCGATCATGCATTCGCCGATCGCAAGGAAGGTCTTGTCCCGCACTCTCAATCACCTTTGTAGACGGCAGGTCGGCTGATTCTGCACATAAGTTGCTGTCAGTGAAAACTTGAAAATACCTACCGGTACAGGAGAACCGGCAGCCACATCGACAGACCAGGAACAAAAGTCAGTACGATCAGCACGGCGAGCAGCGGCAGAAGGAAGGGTGCGGTTGCAACGACGCATCGCTCGAAGGGCACGTTGGCAACTTTGGACAGAACATAAAGCACCATACCAACAGGCGGGGTCAGCAGGCCGATCATCAGGTTCAGGATGAGGATGATGCCGAAGTGCACCGGATCGACGCCGATGGAAATCGCCACCGGAAGAAGAACCGGAGTAAGGATGGTGATTGCCGCGATTGTCTCCATGAAGCAGCCGACCACAAGCACGATCAGCATGATGATCAGCAGGATCATCGTCGGGTTTTCGGTAAAGCTGAGCAGTTCGCGGGCAAAGACCTGTGCCACCTGATTTGCGGTCAGTATCCAGGCGAAAATCGCTGAAGCAGCAACGATCAACATAATCGAGGCGGTGGTTTCAATGGTTTCCATCGAAACCCGCAGGATACTTTTTGCATTGAGTGTCCGGTAGACGAACATCCCCAGAAACAGCGAGTAGGCTACTGCAGCGATTGCCGCCTCGGTTGGCGTGAATGCACCGGAAAGGATGCCGCCGACGATGATGATGGGCGTGAACAGCGGCAGGATGGCATCGCCGAAACTGCGGACAAATACTGTCAGGCTGAAGCGGTCATCCCGGGGGTAGTTGCGCAGGCGGGCGTAGAAGCTGACCATGGCCATTAGTGCCAGCGCCATGATCAACCCCGGCAGGATTCCTGCGGCAAAAAGCTGACCGATCGAGGTGTCCGCGATGACACCATAGACCACCAGGGGCAGCGACGGCGGAATGATGGGGCCGATGGTTGAAGATGCCGCAGTAATGCCGACCGAGAAGTCTGTGTCGTAGCCCGCGTCACGCATGGCCTTGATCTCGATGTTGCCGAGGCCGCCGGCATCCGCGGTCGCCGCCCCGGACATGCCGGCAAAGATGACGCTTGCCCCGACATTGACATGACCCAGCCCGCCATACATCCAGCCGACGGTGGCACGCGCAAAGGTGAATATCTTGTTGGTAATGCCGGAAGTGTTCATCAGGTGACCGGCGAGAATGAAGAAGGGGACGGCAATCAGAGGAAACGAATTGATGCCGTTGACCATGTTGTGGAGGACCACCATGTCCGGCATTCCGGTTGTCGAGATGAAAAACAGCGAGGCAAGCCCAAGCGCTACTGCCACTGGCGCTCCTGCGATCAGCAGCACGAACAGCAGGATGAACATCAGGGTAAGCGCCATTCCCGCCGCCTCGATCAATCGTGAATGTCTGAAAATGCGTGCGCCTCGATATCGCGCACGATGTCTTCCGCAGGCTGCCTGATCTTGTGGATCAGCCAGGCCAGCGAAAAAAGCGCAATCGCAGCGAGGCCTGCTGCCACACCCCAATAGACCAGGCTCTTCGGGATTTCCGCCGAGGCCATCTTGGTCTTCGTTTTAAGCGCGAGTTCAACCCCTACCCAAGCCATGTAGCCGAAAAAGGCGAAGGTCAGCGCCTCCATGGCGACTGCAAGCCATTTTCCGGCTTGCGCCGGCAGGTAGCGGTAGAAGAACTCGAGGAAAATGTGGGTACCCTTGCGTGCCACCGTTACGGCGCCAAAGAAGGTGACGAGTATCAGGACGTAGCGGGCGATTTCCTCAGTCCAGGCCAGGCTGTCATTCAGCACGTACCGGGTGAAAAACTGCAGGAAGACGATGACCGCCAAACCCCACAGGGCAATCAGCCCGGGCAGATCGACGAGCCTGACATCGACAGGCCTGTCGTCGACTTCCGGCAAGGAAAGGGAGCATCCGGAAGTATCCGAATGCTCCTCTTTCTTTTCGTGCACAGGCGTGTTGCTCATGCCGCACCTTGTATTGCTGAGCTTCAAAGAGCCTGAAGCCGGTCGAACTGCTCCTTGTTATACGGCACCTTGTCCCAGTCCGTCAGCTTCGGCAGCACGGCATCCTGGAAAGGTTTGCGATCCACCTCGTTGACGGTGATGTTTTTCTCCCGGAACCATGCCACCAGATCCTGCTCAGCCTGGTAGATATTGTCGGATACGGTTGCGGCAGCCTCCTTGAGGACGGTCTCAACGGTTCCGGCATCATCACCAAGCTGTCCCATGGCGGTCTCGGATACGACAATGATCAGCGAATTGAGAAGGTGTCCGGTAAGATTGATGTTGGACTGCACTTCGTAGAACTTCTTGAACTGAATGGTCGGCAGGGGGTTCTCCTGCGCATCCACAACGCCCTGCTGGAGCGCGAGATAGACCTCGGAAAACGCCATCGGAGTGGGGTTTGCGCCAACGGCATTGGGGAACATCAGCATGACCGGCGAGTTCGGTACGCGGATCTTCAGGCCTTTCATGTCTTCAGGCTTCAATATCGGAAAGTTGGACGTGACATGGCGCTGTCCGTAATAGACCAGAGCCATTACGGAGTGCCCGGTGGCATCCTTGTAGCCGGCCGAAAGATCCTTGAAGAGATCGCTTTCGCGGTATGCCTTCCAGTGGTCGAAGCCACGCATGATGAAGGGATAGTCCGAGATCGCCATCGGGCCGTAGTACCGCTCAACAAAGCTAGGGCCGGTGTAGATGATATCGACGGCGCCGATACCCAATCCCTCATTGATCTCGACTTCCTTGCCGAGTGAGGAAGCCGGGAATACCTGTATTTCCACCCGGCCATCGGTACGTTTCTTGACTTCTTCCGCCGCCCACAGGGCCTGCTTGTGATAGTCGGAACCTTCTTCGTAGACATGCGCCCATTTCAGTGTCGCAGCCATCGCGCCACTTGCTGCCATGCAAACGGCCAATGCCGCCAGCAGAACAGGCCTTAAGAACTTTACAGCCATTTTTTCCTCCCAGTTGCCCCTGTGGCAAACCTCCGTCCGTAGGGTGCAGTGAAATTTATCTGGTATACAAGATATATTTCGTATACTAGATTGATGATCGGTGCAAGTGGCTGTAAACCAGTTGATGGAAAATCGCCGCAAGCATGGCGAACCGGAAGAAGGCAATTGGCGGGTCAGGGAGAAATCAGCGGCACAATGACGGAAGCGGAACCCAGCAACGGCCCGGCGCGAACACGCAAACCGAGGGCGGCAAACACGCCGCCGGACATCGGAAGGCTCCTGCAGGTCCGTCACACCGAGAAGAATTCCGACATTGTCTATCGCGATCTCAAGCACGCCATCGTCACCATGGCGCTGGAGCCCGGCACGCCAATCGTCGAGCGGGAGTTGACAAAACAGTATGGCATCAGCCGCACGCCCGTGCGCGAGGCAGTGCTTCGCCTGGTCGAGGACCGACTGGCTGATGTCGCGCCGAAATCGGGAACCTTCGTCGCCAGGATTCCGCTTGCCGTGCTCCGCGAAGCGCTGGTTGCAAGGCGTGCGCTGGAAGAGGTGACCGTTCGCGCTGCCACCGAATTTGCCAGCGAAAGCCAGATCATGGGAATGCGCGCCATCATTCAGCGCCAGCGGGAAATGGCCGAAGCAGGCAATGAAGAGGCCTTTCACATGGCTGACGAGGATTTCCATGCGGCAATTGCCGCCGCCGGTCGCTATCCCGGCATCTGGGAGATGATCAGCCAGATGCGGGTGCAGGTCGAGCGGTATCGCCGTCTGACTCTACCCCAGCCGGGCCGCATGCCGCTCGTCGTCAGGGAGCACACCGCCGTGCTTGACGCAATCGCCGCGCGCGACGACGACTTGGCGGTAGCCCGGATGAACGAGCACCTCAACAAGCTGCAACTCGACATCTCGATATTCCGGGATCTGTGGCCTGATTATTTCATCTACGATCCGGTGGTCGATGCCGGACTGATCAAAAGCACGAAAAAACTGCAAGAGACTGGATAGTAAATATGAGTATGCCGGTACGCGAAGCGATTGGCCCGAATGAGATTCACAGGTTTGACACGGCGGAACTGCGTGATCGTTTCCTGTTTACAGGCCTGTTCTCTCCCGGTGAAATCACGCTGACCTATTGCCATCTAGATCGCACGATCATCGGCGGCGCCATGCCTGCAGGATCGGCCCTGAAGCTGGAAACGGAAAAACAGGTGGGCACGAGTTCCTTTCTTGAGCGCAGGGAAATGGGTGCCTTCAACATCGGCGGTCCGGGGGTGATAAGCCTGGACGGCACAGACTACGATCTCGGCTCAAGCGACTGTCTCTACATTCCCATGGGTACTTCGGAGGTGCGTTTTTCAAGCAAGGAACCGCAGAACCCGGCAAAATACTATCTGGTCTCTGTTCCCGCACACGCAAGACATGAGGCAAGGCTAATTACCATCGATGACGCCAACCGGCTCGACCTCGGTTCGCAGGTGGACTCCAACAAGCGTATCCTGCGCCAGTACATCCATCCGGACATCTGTGAATCCTGCCAACTGGTTCTGGGCATGACCATAATCGAGGAAGGGAATGTGTGGAACACCATGCCGTGCCACCGGCATGACCGCAGATCGGAATTCTATCTTTATTTCGACATGGCGGCCGAAACGCGCGTTTTCCACTTCATGGGAGAACCGGAGCATACCCGCCATCTCGTTGTCGAAACCGAACAGGCGATCATGTCTCCGGGCTGGTCGATCCATTGCGGGGCAGGGACCGGACGATACGCCTTCATCTGGTCGATGGCCGGTGACAATCAGGATTTCACCGACATGGACATGGTGGCGATGGAAACGTTGCGATGACATTGTCGCCTGCCGATTTCTCTCTTGCGGGAAAAACCGCCATTGTTACCGGTGCAAATACCGGAATCGGGCAGGCGATCGCCGTGGGCCTTGCTGCAATGGGTGCCCGGGTTGCAGCGGTCGGGCGTTCACCGGTGGATGAAACGATTGGCCTCATCGGCACTGAAAAAGCGCTACCGGTAAGGGCCGACCTGTCGACCACGGCAGATCACCAGCGGATCATCGATGAAACCATGGCGTGGGCTGGCAGCGTTGACATCCTGGTCAACAATGCCGGGATCATCCGGCGGCAGGATGCCATCGAGTTTTCCGAAGCCGACTGGGATGCGGTTATCGATACCAATCTGAAGTCGGCATTCTTTCTTTCCCAGGCCGCAGCCCGTGTGATGCTGAAAAATCAGAGCGGCAAGATCATCAACATCGCTTCGCTGCTCTCCTTTCAGGGCGGCATTCGCATTGCGTCCTACACCGCCTCCAAGAGCGGGCTTGCAGGACTGACCCGCCTGCTTGCCTGTGAATGGGCAGCCAGGGGGATCAATGTTAACGCAATCGCGCCGGGATATGTCGTCACCAACAACACCCAAGCGCTGCGCGAGGACCCGGACCGGGCAAGGGCGATCCTGGACCGCATTCCGGCCGGCAGATGGGCCGATCCCGGCGATATTGCCGGCGCAGTGGCCTTTCTCGCATCACCGGCAGCCGACTATGTGCACGGTGTTGTTCTGCCCGTCGATGGGGGCTGGTTGGCGAGATAATCCAGTGCCGCAAATCACCGGTAATCTGCAGATTCGCGCCCTGACTGGCTGCCTTACTGCAACTCTTTCGGCAGCAAGGTCTCGGGCATGTTCTGGAAGCATACGGGCCGCAGGAAGCGGCGGATGGAAAGCGTTCCGACGGAAGTCGCACCAAAGTTCGTCGACGCCGGATAGGGCCCGCCATGCACCATGGCGTCGCAAACCTCGACGCCGGTTGGAAAGCCATTGGCGAGGATTCGCCCGGCCTTGCGTTCCAGGATCGGCATCAGTGCCTGCCCCTTTTCGGCGTCCGCCTCATCCATATGGATCGTGCAGGTGAGCTGCCCCTGCAACGATCTTGCCACCGCCTGCATTTCTTGGAAATCTCCCACGGTAACAACGAGGCCGAGGGGACCGAACACTTCCTCGCCGAGAACGTGGTTGCCAAGCCAGTCCTCGCCACTGACCCGGTAGAGATAGGGCGTGGCATTGCGAAGGTCGCAGGTCGAGGTCAGCAATTCCTGCACGCCTGCGGTGGCGGCAATCCGGTCTCGGCCCGTGCGATAGGCCTCGGCAATGCCGTCGGTGAGCATGGTCTGCGCGTCAACGGTTTGAAGGGCTGCTGCAGCGGCATTGGCGAAGGTTTCTCCATCGTCGCCTTCTATCACCACGGCAATGCCCGGATTGGTGCAGAACTGGCCTGCGCCCATGGTCAGAGACCCGGCCCAGCCTTTGGCGATCTCACCGCCACGGGCAGCAACGGCATTGGGTAGCAGAAACATCGGGTTGACCGAACCCAGTTCGCCGAAGAAGGGAATGGGTTCCGGTCGTGATGCACACAGGTCGAAGAGCGCCCGGCCGCCGGCAAGCGAACCGGTAAAACCGACCGCCCTGATCAGCGGATGGGTGACAAGCGCCTGGCCGACATCGCGCTTGCCGCCCTGTATCAGCGAAAACACGCCGGGATGGATGCCGCATGTTTCAACAGCCGCAGCGATTGCCTGGGCGACGATCTCACCAGTGCCCGGATGGGCCGAATGCCCCTTTACCACCACAGGGCAGCCAGCCGCCAAAGCCGCAGCCGTGTCGCCCCCTGCGGTGGAAAATGCCAGCGGGAAATTGGATGCTCCGAAGACGGCAACAGGACCAACAGGAAGCTGGATCATGCGCAAATCGGGACGCGGCAGCGGTTGGCGGTCGGGCAGTGCCGCGTCGTGACGCCGGTCAAGGTATTCGCCCTTCAGGATATGATCGGCAAACAGACGCAACTGGCCGGTGGTGCGCCCGCGCTCGCCCTGAAGGCGGGCCTCGGGCAACCCGGTTTCCTGGGTGCCGATCTCGGTGATGGCATCGCCCCGAGCCTCGATCTCGTCGGCGACTGCGTTGAGGAAGCGTGCCCTATCTTCGCGTGAAGAATAACCGTAGCTCCAGAATGCCTCTTCTGCCGCCCGGCAGGCCTGGTCCACCAGATCGGGTGTTCCAATCGCAAATTCATGCGAGGGGCCATGTGCTGGAGAAGAGGAGAACCGGATTTTGGAACCGACCCATTCGCCTGCAACAAGGTGTTTTCCTGTCAGCATTTCTGGCCTTTCTCTTCTGGATAGTGGTCGTCGCAGTTCAAAGAACCTCCGCAAGGCGATTCAGCCGCTTCAGACAAACATCTCCTGATTGTCGCGGACAATCCTGTTCATGCGGTCCATCGTTCCAGACAGATGCTTGCGCATTTTTTCCGTGGCTTGTGTGGCGTCGCCTGCTTCAATAGCCGCCAGAACGGCCTGATGCCCCTCCAGAACCGATTTCATTTTCCCCGTTCTCGGCAGGTCAAGTGACCGCAACCGTGCCAGGTTCCCGCATCGTGCAGTGATGTGCTGATGCAGGTTGCTCTGGCCGACGCCGGCAAAAAGTGCCTCGTGAAAGGCTTCATCAAGTTGCTTGAACAACTCGATCTGATCGGCATCGCCAACCAGCGCCTTTTGCATTTTCAGCAAACCCTTCGCCTTGCTGATGGTCGCCGGGTCGGCATTTTCGGCGAGCTGGCGCACCACATCGCATTCCACGGCAGTACGCAGAAAATGCTCCTCGCGGATGCGGGCAACATCAATCCGGGTGACGACGGTTCTCGATTGCGGATAGGAAACCACCAGCCCGTCCTGCTCCAGGCGCATGATCGCCTCCCGGACCGGTGACTGGCTTACGCCGAACTTCTCCGCCAGTTCGTTGCGCACCAGGGTTGTATCCGGCGGCAGCTCCAGTCCGATGATCCGGCTGCGCAATTCCGCGTATACACGCGCTGACGCGGGAACATGCGGACTGCTTATTTCCACCGGCAATACAGACAGGGCGCTGGAAAACGGGTTTCTGTTCATTGGCTGCGGGTTCCGATTGATGCCATGAAGCCTCTCCGTGCTTACATCAATGTGCTTGGCAGAAAAAGCGTGATGGCAGGCAGGGCGGCGATCACCAGCAGAAAGCCGGTCATCACGACAAAGTAGGGCAGGGCGGCTTTCGCAAACGCCCCGGTTCGGCAATCGAGAATGCCGCACACCGTGAACATGATCACTCCGACCGGCGGGGTCACGCCCCCGATGTTGATCAGAAACACCATCAGCACGCCCATATGCACCGGGTCAAAACCGGCGGCGGTCAGCACCGGCATGACGATGGGGGTTACCAGCAGAATGTTTGCAGCTCCTTCAAGAAACATGCCGCTGACGATCAGGACCATAACGACGAGCAGGAGGATTACCGACGGTTGCTCGGAAAGAGTGGTGACGAACTCGGTGATCTGCTGCGGAGCGCGTTCGATGGTGATCGCATATCCCAGTACGCCCGCCATCATGATCAGCAACATGATGATGCCGAGGTCGGATACAGACTGCTTCATCGCGTCGTAGAACTTTTCCACGGTAAGTTCGCCGTAGATGAACACACCAATGAACAGGGCATAAAAAACCAGGAAGACACCGGCTTCCGTCGCCGTGAAGAACCCAAAGCGAAAGCCGACGATCAGGATTACCGGAAACGCAAGCGCCCAGATGCTTTCCATGAAGCTGGCGCCCAGTTCGCTGGAAGTCGGCATGCGTTGCATGTCCGGTTCGTGGCCGCGCCGCACCGCGATCACCCAGGTTGCAGCCATCAGAACAAGGGTCAGCAGAACGCCCGGAATGATGCCGCCCAGAAACAGTCGGCCGATGGAAACCTCGTTGATGAAACCGAACAGGATCAGCCCGATGCTGGGCGGGATTGTCGCCGTGATGATGGAGCCGAATGCCAGAATTGCCGCCGTCGAGGCCTTGGAATAGCCCTGCGCGATCATGGAGGGACCGAGCAGCCGGGCTTCCATGGAGGCATCGGCGACGGCAGAGCCGGATATCCCGCCCATCATCAGGCTGAGGACGATGGATACCTGTGCGAGCCCGCCTGCCAGCCAGCCCGTCAGGAGACGCGAGAACTTGACCAGCTTCTCGGTGATCCCGGTCGCATTCATCAGGTTTCCGGCAAGAATGAAGAAGGGAACTGCAAGCAGTGGAAAGCTCTGGGTGGCTGTGACCATTTTCTGGATCGCCACCGTCGGCGGCATCGTCCCGGTCAGGATGAAAACCGGTATGGAAGCGAGCGCCAGCGCAAAGGCGACCGGCATTCCCACCACCAGGAAGAACACAAACAGCACGGCTATCATCAGTAACACTGGAATCTACTCTCCGTCGTGCAGGCGATGCCATGCCTGGGAAATGATGGTGCGCAACAACAGGATGATGCCGACAACCATGGAAGCATGGATGAGCGAGCCGTTCATCTGGGTTGCCCCGATCAGCCGGGGATGCATCAGCAGCATGTTGCGCCACGCGTAAAAAAGCAGGAAAGCCAGAAGGATTATCAGAACCGCCATATTGGCGATCTCGATCCACTTGCGCGCCGTTGCGGGAACGTTGTCAAGCAGGAGCATCAATCCGAAATGCCGCTTTTGCTGCAGTGCCAGATCGGCAGCGAGCATGCAGAGCCAGACGAAGAGCAGTTGCGCAATTTCAACCGACCATATGATCGGCTGCCCTGCCGCCCGCGTTATTGCTGCAATCCCGACCAGAATGACGATGCCGGCCAACAGCAGACAGGCGCCGGCAAATTCGATCCGTTGAAACATCTGTACACATCCCCAGCGGACCGGTGAGCGCGCAGCGCGCGCTCACATTGCTTTCTTGAACAGGTCAGGCCGGTCTCAGCGGCCCAATACCTTGTTGACGATCGCTGCTTCCTTGGTCAGGTCGAGCATTTCATATACCGGTGCCACCGCCTCCTTGAAAGGCGCAAGATCGACCTCGTGAACGCCGACGCCGGTGGCTGCAACATCCTTCAGGGCCTTTTCGCCCAGTTCGATGGTGAGTGCCGAGGCGTAGCGTCCGTCTTCAACAGCAAGGTCACGGACGATCTTCTGGTTTTCCGGGGAGATGGTATCCCAGGCATCCGCACCCACGACCAGTGCCGTAACCAGCTGGATGTGGCCGGTCTTGTTGACGTGCTTGATGACCTCATAGAGCTTGGCACCCCAGATGGCGGTCGGCTGAGCCTCGGCAGCGTCAATGGTACCCAGTTGCAGCGCCGAATAGACTTCACCCCAGGCAATCGGTGTCGGCTCAGCCCCCATGGCCCGGATGGTCTCAATCCATACCGGTGCGCCAATGGTGCGCATTTTGACACCCTTCAGATCGGCTGGCGTTGCAATCGGCATCTGAGTAAGCGCATGGCGTGCGCCCTGATACCAGTTCGATGCCAGCATGACGAGGTTGGCCTTTTCCTTCAGCTCGTCACCCCAGCCGAGATACTCCGGCGACAAGGCGAACTTGTCTGCCTGGTCATAGGTGTCGAACAGAAACGGTGCCGACATGATCGCAAGCGAGGGAACGAAGCTGGAAAGGCGGGCAACGTCCGTGACGGTGCCGATATTGGCGCCAGCGCGCGCCTGGTCGATCATTTCCGTCGTGTCACCCAATTGGGAATTGTGAAAGATCTCCACGACAACGTCGCCATTGGTGGCCTTGGCCACATCTTCTGCAAACTTGTCCAGGCCCTGTCCCATCGGATCGTTGGGGGCCAGAACTGTACCGATCCTCAGTTTTGTTTCCGCCACTGCGCCGGACGCAATGCCAAGGCCGACTGCCAAGGCTACGCCGAATACGAATCGCTTGAGCTGGATGGTCATGCTGTCTTCCTCCCTGGGCACACCATATTCTCATAGAACTAATATTTTAGTTGCGCTGTGAACCTAAATAAGAGAATACTGCAATGTCAACTCAATTCTGCGGCAGGCGTGTTGAAAAGCCGTTGCCCGCAAATCCGGGTGACAGGCCTGTTGCTTGGGAGGAGCCATGCTGGCGGATGCCAACACCTTGATCGAATGGACCATTTTGCCGGGCACCACCGCAGAACTGGGCGAAAGCCCCGTCTGGGATGAGCAGCGCCAATGTGTTTGGTGGGTTGATATCGATGGCCGCAAACTCCTTCGAACCAGCTATCCCGCCATGGCAACCGAAGAATGGCCCATGCCCGAGCGGCCGGGATTTGTGGTTCTGACGGACGCTAATCTACCGGCGGTCGGCATGGAAACCGGCATCTTCCTCTTCGATCCTTCCGAGAAGATTCTCGATCGTATTACTCAGTTGGATGAACCCGGCATGCGCTTCAACGATGCCACGGTCGATGATTTCGGCCGCCTGTGGGCGGGCACGATGGATATGGAACTGAAGGCTGGTCGCGGCGTTCTATCTGCCATCGGTGCAAACTGCCGCCCGGAAATAGCCCTTGAGGGTCTCCAGATACCCAACGGCCTGGCATTCGATGGCGGCCGCAAAAGGCTTTATTTGTCGGATTCGGGAAACGATATCCGCACGGTATGGACGTTTCAGGTCGAACCGGAATCCCACCAACTGCACAACAGGGAAGTGTTTGCCGTATTCGGCGATGAAGACGGCAAGCCGGACGGCGCGGCGATCGACGAGAGCGGCAACTACTGGAGCGCAGCAATACTGGGTGGTGCCTTGCGGGTTTTTTCCCCGGACGGTGAAAGAATTATGGCCTGCCCGATGCCGTTCGCCGATCCTACCAAACCGGCGTTTGCTGGCGGCTCTCTTGACCGGATATTTGTGACCTCCCGCCGGGGAGAGAAACCTGGCGGCAACATCGCGGTTTCTGCCGGGGGAGCCTCACTGCCCCGTGGCCGGCCGGCGCAACGATGGCGAATCGAGGGATGAGAGATACCGGCAGGCCAAACACAAGCAGGAGATATTGTTTACAGTGAGTAGGAAAAAAGACCCGTCCCGTCTACGCAGCGCCCGTTGGTTTGCGCCAGATGACCTTCGGTCGTTCGGCCACCGGTCCCGGATGATGCAGATGGGGCTGTCGCGGGAGGATTGGGAGGGGCGCCCCATCATCGCGATCATCAATACATGGTCGGAGGCGCAACCGTGCCACATGCATTTCCGTGAGCGGGCCGCCGAGGTCAAGCGCGGCGTCCTGCAGGCAGGGGGTCTGCCGATTGAACTTCCGGCGATGTCACTGTCCGAAAGCTTCGTCAAACCGACCACCATGCTCTACCGCAACATGCTGGCCATGGAGACCGAGGAACTCCTGCGCTCGCATCCCGTCGACGGCGCCGTCCTGATGGGCGGCTGCGACAAGACCACGCCTGCGCTGATCATGGGCGGCATCAGCGCCGGTCTGCCTGCCATCTTTCTGCCGGCCGGACCGATGCTGCGGGGAAACTACCGTGGCCAGCAGTTGGGATCCGGTTCGGATGCGTGGAAATACTGGGACGAGCGCAGGGCGGGAAGTGTAAGCGAGGCGGAATGGTCCGCCATCGAGGCGGGGATCGCCCGCTCCCAGGGTCATTGCATGACCATGGGTACCGCCAGCACCATGACCGCGGTTGCAGAGGCGCTTGGCCTGACCTTGCCGGGCGCCAGTTCGGTACCTGCTGCCGATGCAAACCACGGGCGGATGGCAACCGCTTGCGGCAGAAGGATCGTCGATATGGTTTGGGAAGAGCTGACGCCTTCGAAAATCCTCACCAAAGCCGCCTTCCGAAATGCTTCCAGGATTGCCATGGCGGCGGGCTGCTCGACGAATGCGGTCATCCATCTGATCGCCATGGCGCGGCGTGCCGGCGTTGATCTGACGCTGGATGATCTGGATGATCTGGCGCGGGATACGCCGGTGCTTGCAAACATACGCCCCAGCGGCGAGCGCTATCTGATGGAGGATTTCTACTATGCCGGCGGTTTGCAGGCATTGATGAAGCAGCTTGGAGAGAAACTCGAGCTTGAGGTTGCCACGGTAGCGGGAAAAAGCCTTGGAGAAACGCTCACCGGGGCGCAGGTGCACAATGAAGATGTGATCCGCCCGCTCGACAATCCGGTTTATCAGGACGGCGCCATAGCCGTTCTCAAGGGAAATCTGGCACCCGATGGCTGCATCATCAAACCGTCCGCCTGCGCACCGGAACTGCTGCGCAACCGGGGCAGGGCGTTGGTGTTCGACGATCATGCATCGCTGAAGAAGGCGGCAAACGACCCCGATCTCGATGTCATGCCGAACGATGTCATGGTGCTGCGCAATGCCGGGCCGCAGGGCGGGCCGGGCATGCCCGAATGGGGCATGCTGCCGATACCGATCAGGCTGTTGCGCGAAGGTGTGAGGGACATGATCCGCGTATCGGATGCGCGCATGAGCGGGACATCCTACGGCGCGTGCATTCTGCATGTGGCGCCGGAGGCCCATATCGGCGGGCCGCTGGCGTTTCTGCAGACCGGAGACATTGTAACCGTCGATGTCGAAAAACGCAGCATCAAGATGGAAGTTTCCGACGCCGAGCTCGAAAAACGCCGGGCGGCCTGGAAGGCGCCGCAAGCCAGATATCCGCGCGGATACGGCGCAATGTTCCTGCAGCACGTATCTCAGGCCAATCACGGTTGCGATTTTGATTTTCTCGAGAGTCGCGATGGTGCAACCATTCCCGAACCTGAAATCAACTGACGGCGGATCCAGCCCATGTCACTGAAAGAATCCACGCGCGAAAAGCTCATGCATGTAAGCTGCGCAACGATTACCACTGCACTGTTCAAGCGCGGGTTACGCAACGTGTTCCTGCAGGATGTTCATCCGGTTTCCGTTAACGGGGCCAACATGGTGGGCCCTGCCTATACGCTGCGCTACATCCCTGCCCGTGAGGACCTCAACCGCCTGTCGGTGTTCGAGAACCCGAACCATCCGCAGCGCGTCGCCATCGAGAACTGCCCTCCCGGCCATGTTCTCATCATGGACAGCCGGCAGGATGCGCGGGCAGCTTCAGCAGGCGATATCCTGGTGCGTCGGCTGATGGTTCGCGGTGGGGCCGGCATCGTAACCGATGGCGGCTTTCGTGACAGTCCGGCCATCGCCGCGCTGGACATTCCGGCCTATCACAACCGGCCGTCATCGCCGACCAACCTCATTCAACACCAGGCGGTAGACCTCAACGTTCCGATCGGTTGCGCCGGCGTGCCCGTCTTTCCAGGCGATGTGGTCGTTGGCGATGCCGAAGGCGTTGTGATAATTCCGCAGGAACTGGCAGACGAGATCGCTGATGAGACGACGGCAATGACCCAGTTCGAGAACTTCGTCGCCGGGCAGGTCAGCGAGGGGTACTCGATCACCGGCCTCTATCCGCCGACGGATCCTGCCACGCTGGAGCGGTTCGAGGCATGGAAAAAGGCGAACGGCAGGTGATCCGGCAGATATTGCTGACAGGTGCCAGTGGCCGGGTGGCCGGAATGCTGCGGCCGTTGTTGTGCGCGCGGTATGAAAAGCTGATTCTGACTGACAGGATACAGCCTGAAAGCCTTGAGAATAATGAGGAATTCCGCGCCGCCGATCTCGCCGATGCTCAGTCTGTGTTAGACGTTTGCAGGGGTGTGGATTCGATCATCCATCTTGGTGGCCAGTCGAACGAAGCCGACTGGGAGACGGTGAAGCAGATCAACATTGATGGCATGTACAACCTTCTGGATGCTGCTCACCGGAATGACGTTGACCGTTTTGTCTTTGCCTCCACCAATCATGTTGTCGGCATGGTCGAGCGCAGCAAGACCGTCGGGATCGATGCCCGGGTACGGCCGGATTCGCGCTATGGCGTTTCCAAGGTTTTCGGCGAGGCGCTGGCAAGCTTCTATGCTGACAAGTACGCCATGCGGGTCCTGTCGATCCGGATCGGGCATGTGAACTGGCAACCCTCTGACATGCGGCAACTGTCAATCTGGGTCCATCCGGAAGACCTGATGCAACTGATCGCCATCGGCCTCGAAAGCGATGCGGTCAGGAACGAAGTCGTCTACGGCGTGTCGGACAACGCGCGCAGCTTCTGGGACAATGCTGAGGCAACGAGGCTCGGCTATTTGCCACAGCACACGGCCGAGGACCACCTCGAAGCCATACTGGCGCTTGAGTCGAAACGAGGCCACCGGGACTCCGTTTCAGAGCGTTTTCAGGGAGGCGACTTCGCCGCCGCAGAATACACCGACCCGAAGGACTGATACTGGCGAGGGTGGCGGGCCGGAGGCTTGGCGGTGCCTTTTACTTTTTGGGCTTAGGCCTCCCCGGTAATCGGTGTGCGATCCACAGGCAATGGCGAATAAAACGCTTTTTCAGGCGCCGATCCGTGTAAGGATGCGTTTGTGTATCGCCGTTGGCTGGAAACGGCTCGTATTGGGTAGGACGCCCGGGAGAATTGCATGAAACTTTTGCGCTTTGGCGAAGCCGGCAAGGAGCAGCCGGGCATTCTGGATTCCGATGGCAGTATCAGATCGCTTGCCGGAATTGTCGACGATATCGACGGGGCCGCGATCACGGAGGTCGGGCTTGAGAAAATTGCCGCTCTGAATATCAGCGAGTTGCCGCGCATTGACGGCAATGTGCGCATCGGTCCCTGTCTGGGGTCTGCCGGCAAGATCATCGCCATCGGCCTCAACTATTCAGACCACGCGGCGGAAGCGGGCATGCCCCTGCCGAAGGAACCCATCCTTTTCATGAAGGCAACCACCGCGATCAGCGGGCCTTACGATCCGGTGAGGCTTCCCCCCAATGCGAGGAAAGCCGATTGGGAGGTGGAGCTTGCCTTTGCCATCGGCAAGCGCGCCAGTCATGTGAGCCGGTCGGAAGCAGCAAGCCATGTCGCCGGCTACATGATCATGAACGACATCTCTGAACGCGCTTGGCAGGCGGAACGGGAGGGGCAATGGGTCAAGGGCAAGAGCTACGACACGTTTGCGCCAATTGGTCCCTGGTTTGTCACCTCAGACGAGGTGGCCGAGCCTGGAAACCTGAAGATGACGCTCGATGTCAATGGCGAGCGCCGGCAGAACGGCTCAACCAGCACGCTGATCTTCGGGATCGAGGAAATCGTCAGTTACGTCAGCCAGTTCATGACCCTTGAGCCCGGTGACATCATCACCACCGGCACACCGCCAGGCGTCGGCTGGGGCATGAAGCCGCCGGTCTTTCTGAAACCGGGCGATGTAATGCGCCTCGAAATCGAGGGACTTGGCCATCAGGAGCAGACTGTCGTTTCAACGGCCAATGGTAGCTGACACACCATCTGTTTTCCTTTAATCGTGACCGTTCGCGCGCTCACCCCGGGTGGCGCACAGACAGGCATTCAGGCGTTCTTCTGAGGGCTCGATGGATCGTTCGGCAATTGTACACGAAAACTTTCTGAG